>DATABK010000173.1:0-13557 GCA_036259695.1 Actinomycetes bacterium
CCCGGTGGCCGGCTGCCAGCGGATCGCCGTGGTCGCCCTCAAGGGCGGGGTCGGCAAGACCGCCACCACCGCCTGCCTGGGGGCCGTCTTCGCCGAGCACCGCGGCGACCGGGTGGTGGCCGTCGACGCCAACCCCGACCCGGGCACCCTCGGCTACCGCATCCGCCGCGACACCGCCCGCACCGCCACCGACCTGCTGGCCAACGTGGACAAGCTGGAGCGCTACGCCGACGTCCGGGCCTACGCCTCCCAGACCGACCTGCGCCTGGAGGTGATCGCCTCCGAGGCCGACCCGGGCCGCGACCAGGCCTTCGGCGAGGACGACTACCGCGAGCTGGCCGTCGTCCTCGAGCGCTTCTACTCCCTGGTCCTGACCGACTGCGGCCCCGGCCTGCTCCACTCGGCCATGCGGGCCATCCTGCCGACCGCCGACCAGCTGGTGGTGGTGGCCGCCCCCAGCCTGGACGGCGCCCGCTCGGCCAGCCTGACCCTCGACTGGCTGGCCAAGCACGGCTACGAGGCGCTGGCCCGTTCCTCGGTGGTGGTGATCAACGCCGTCCGCGAGCGCGGCCTGGTCGACGTGGACAAGCTCCAGGAGCACTTCGCCCGCCGCTGCCGGGCGGTGGTCCGCATTCCCCACGACCGCCACCTGGAGACCGGGGCCGAGATCGTCCTCGACGAGCTGGCCCCGGCCACCCGCCGCGCCTACGTCGAGCTGGCGGCCGCCGTGGCCGACGGCTTCCGCCCCCCGGCCCGGGACGGCAGCCAGGCCTAGCCCGTTGCTATCATCCGGGCTATGCCGACCTATGAGTACGCCTGCACCGAGTGCGGCGACCGCACCGAGGTGGTGCAGTCGATCTCGGAGGCGCCCCTGACCACCTGCACGGTCTGTGGGGGTACCTTGCGCAAGGTGTTCTCGCCCGTCGGGATCGTGTTCAAGGGGTCGGGCTTCTACCGCACCGACTCCCGGGCCAAGCCCGCCAGCTCCAAGACCGACGGCGGCGGCGACAAGGACAAGGCCAAGAAGCCTTCCGACTCGAGCTCCAAGTCGTCGTCCTCGGATGGCGGGAGCTCGACGGCCAAGACGGCCGAGAAGAGCGCCTGACCCCTAGCGGGCCTGGGCCGGTCGTCCTCGCCGGGGTGTGGCTGGTTCCGCTCCGATACCATGCCCGCGGCCGCCGGACCGGCGGTCGCCGCGCGGGGGGTCGCCCCGCTGCTCGAAAGGTGCGAGGGTGATATGGCCCGTCCCCAGGCCGAGCTCGGGGTCTTCGGTGGCTCCGGGTTCTACGCGTTCCTCGACGGTGTGGAGGAGCACGAGATCGAGACGCCCTACGGCGCCCCGTCCGACAAGCTGGCGATCGGCGAGGTCGAGGGCCGCCGGGTGGCCTTCCTCCCCCGCCACGGCCGCCGCCACCAGTACCCGCCCCACAAGATCCCCTACCGGGCCAACCTCTGGGCCATGAAGGAGCTGGGGGTGACCCGGGTCATCGGCCCGTGCGCCGCCGGGTCGCTCCAGGCCGAGGCCGCCCCCGGGCACTTCGTCATCTGCGACCAGGTGGTGGACCGGACCTGGGGCCGCGACGACACCTTCTACGACGGCCCCGAGACCACCCACATCTCCTTCGCCGACCCCTACTGCCCCGAGCTGCGCGCCCTGGCCCTCAAGGAGGCCGAGGCCCAGAGCATCACCGTCCACGACGGCGGCACCATGGTCGTCATCCAGGGCCCCCGCTTCTCGACCCGGGCCGAGTCCCGCTGGTTCCAGGACAACGGCTGGAAGGTCATCAACATGACCGGCTACCCCGAGGCCCTGCTGGCCCGCGAGCTCGAGCTGTGCTACGTGAACGTCTCGCTGATCACCGACTACGACGTCGGCCTGGAGGGCATGCCCGGGGTCGAGCCGGTGTCCCACTCCGAGGTCGTGCGGGTCTTCACCGAGAACAACGCCAAGCTCAAAGATCTCCTCTTCGCCCTGCTGCCGAGCGTGCCCTCCGATCGCACCTGCCCGTGCGCCACCGCCCTCGAGGGCGCCCGCTTCGAGGCCTGACAGAAAGGCTCCGGCCCCGTGCTCCGCGCCATCGTCCTCGGGATCGTGCAGGGGATCACCGAGTTCCTGCCCATCTCCTCGTCGGCCCACCTGTCGATCGTGCCCCGGCTGCTCGGCTACGCCACCCCGACCCTGGCATTCGAGGTGCTGCTGCACTTCGGCACCCTGGCCGCGGTGGTCGCCTACTTCGCCAGGGACCTGTGGGCGTTCGTGCTCTGCCTGGTCGCGCCCGGCCGGCTCGGCCCGGAGGAGGCGGCCACCCGGCGGCGGCTGCTGGGGCTGCTCGCCCTGGCCTCGGTCCCGGCGGCGGTGGTCGGGTTCCTGCTCCAGGACTGGGCCGACGAGCAGACGGCCCGGCCGCTGCGGGCCTCGGTCTGGCTGGTGCTGACGACCGTGATCATGATCGCGGCCGAGCTCTACGCCCGTTCCCGCCCGACCGGCACGGCTCCGGCGGCGGCCCCGGGCGAGCTGGAGGGCGCCGAGGAGGAGCCCCCGGCCGGCCGGGCCGGGACCAGGGTGCAGCGCCACCACGGGCGGGCCACCGGGACCGTGACCGACGCCGAGGACGCCCAGCGGGAGCTGGACCGGCTGCCGGTGGTCAAGGCGGCCGGCATCGGGCTCGGCCAGGCCCTGGCCTTGATCCCGGGCACGAGCCGTTCCGGCATCACCATCTCGGTCGGCCTGTTCCAGGGCGTGAGCCGGGAGGCGGCGGCCCGGTTCTCGTTCCTGCTGTCGATCCCGGCCATCCTCGGCGCCGGGATCCTCAAGCTGGACGAGCTCTCGAGCGCCACCGAGGCCCCGGCCGAGCTGGCCGCCGGGACCGTGGCCGCCGCGGTCTCCGGCTTCCTGGCCGTGTCGTTCCTGATCCGCCTGCTCCGCACCCGGACCCTGTGGCCGTTCATCTGGTACCGGCTGCTCGCCGGGGGGCTGTTCGTGGTGCTGCTGTCCACCGTCCGGTCCTGAAACCCCGCGACCGGGCCCGCGGGCCCGGGTACGCTTCCACCATGGTCACGGTCCGCCCCGCCACCGTCGCGGACGCGCCCGCCATGGGCCGGCTGGTCGTCCGGGCCTGGCAGGCCGCCTACCGCGGCCAGATGCCCGACGACTACCTGGACGACCTCCGCGCCGAGGACCGGGCCGCCTACTGGGACGGGGTGCTTCGGCGCGAGGGCCGCCGCAGCGTCGTCCTGGTCGCCGAGCAGGACGGCGAGGTGATCGGGTTCGCCGCCGCCGGCCCCTCGCCCGACCCCGAAGGCGTCGGCGAGCTGTTCGCCATCAACCTCGACCCGGACCACTGGGGCACCGGCGCCGGCCGGGCTCTGCTGGAGGCGGCCCAGGTGGAGCTCGACCGGATGGGCTTCGCCGAGTCGGTGCTCTGGGTCCT
Organism: Actinomycetes bacterium; assembly: GCA_036259695.1. GTDB lineage: Bacteria > Actinomycetota > CALGFH01 > CALGFH01 > CALGFH01 > CALGFH01. The sequence continues at coordinate 3,432 of DATABK010000173.1, forward strand.
GCCCGGCAACGGCCGCGCCCGACGCTTCTACGAGCGAGCCGGCTGGGCCGCCGACGGCGCCGAGAAGACCGGCGAGGCGTTCGGGGTCAGCTTCTCCGAGGTCCGCTACCGGAGGCGTTCGACCAGTGAGGCGATCTCGTCGGCGACGCCGTTGGGAACCGAGTAGCCGGTCTCGTCGCGGATCTCGTCGACGTGGTCGCGGACGTCCTCGACGGTCAGGTCGGGGTTGGCGTAGCCCTCGGTGAGGCCGATGAAGAAGCGGGCCACCCGGCCGCCCCCGGCCGAGTAGATCTCGCCGCTGACCGGGCACTCCTCGGAGACGAGCCAGGCGGCCACGGGCGCGACCAGGCCCGGGTCGAGCTTGGGGGCGAGCGGTCCCAGCAGCTCCTCGGTCATGCGGGTGCGGGCGATCGGAGCCAGCACGTTGGCCGTGATGTTGTGGCGGGCGCCCTCCTGGGCAAGGACCCGGGCCAGCCCGACCAGCCCCATCTTGGCCGCGCCGTAGTTGCTCTGGCCGAAGTTGCCCAGGATGCCGGCGTTGGAGGCGGTGACCAGGACGCGGCCGTAACCGGCCTCGCGCATCTTCACCCAGGCCGGCCGGATGACGTGGAAGGCCCCCTTGAGGTGGACGTCCAGCACCGGGTCGAGCAGCTCCGGGGTCAGGTTGTGGAACGCCTTGTCGCGCAGGATGCCGGCGTTGCTGATGACGATGTCGACCCGGCCGAACGCGTCGGTGGCGGTGTCGACGATCGCCTGGCCGCCGGAGACGGTGGCCACCGTGCTGGTGTCGGCCACCGCCGCCCCGCCGAGGTCCTCGATCTCCTTGACCGTCCGCTCGGCCGGGCCGGCCGACGCGCCCGTGCCGTCGGTCGCCCCGCCCAGGTCGTTGACGACCACCTTGGCGCCCCTGGAGGCCAGCAGCAGCGCGTGCTCCCGGCCCAGGCCGCCGCCCGCGCCGGTCACGATGGCCACCCTGTCGTCGAAGCGGATGTCGGCCATGGGGTTGCTCCCTCCTCGCGCCGCCGGACCCTACGATATCGGCCATGGGTCCCCTGCAGGGAGTGCGGGTTCTCGAGCTGGCGTCGATCGGGCCGGGGCCGTTCTGCGCCATGCTCCTGGCCGACCTGGGCGCCGAGGTCCTGGCCGTCGACCGGCCGGCGTCGGGCCAGCCGGCCTGGCCGGCCCTGTGCGGCCGGGGCCGGCACCGGGTCGCCGTCGACCTCAAGCACCCCGACGGGCCGGGGGTGGTCCTCAACCTGGTCGCCGGGGCCGACGCGCTGGTCGAGGGGTTCCGCCCCGGGGTGGCCGAGCGGCTCGGGATCGGGCCCGAGGCCTGCCTGGCCCGCAACCCGCGCCTGGTCTACGGCCGGGTGACCGGCTGGGGCCAGGACGGGCCCCTGGCCCGGTCGGCTGGCCACGACATCGACTACATCGCCCTGGCCGGGGCACTGCACCCGATCGGCCCGGCCCACGGCTCCCCGGTCCCGCCACTCAACCTGCTCGGCGACTTCGGCGGCGGCGGGATGCTGCTCGCCCTCGGCGTGGTCGCCGCCCTGCTGGAGGCCGCCCGCTCGGGCCGCGGCCAGGTGGTGGACGCGGCCATGGTCGACGGCGCCGCCCTGCTCACCACCCAGCTCCACGAGCTCCTGGCCGCCGGCCTCTGGGTCGACCGCCGCGGCGCCAACCTGCTCGACGGCGCGGCCCCCTTCTACGCCGTCTACGAGACCGCCGACGCCCGCCACCTGGCCGTCGGCGCCCTCGAGCCCCAGTTCTGGGCCGAGCTCCTGGAGCGGATCGGCGTCCCCGCCGACGACCTCCCCGCCCAGCTCGACCGCGACAGCTGGCCGGTTCTGAGGGATCGCCTGGCCACGACGTTCCGCACCAGAACCCGCGACGAGTGGTGCCGCCTCCTGGAGGGCTCCGACGCCTGCGTCGCCCCGGTCCTCTCCCTCCTCGAAGCCCCCACCCACCCCCACAACCAGACCCGGACCACCTTCATCGAGGTCGACGGCGTCACCCAGCCCGCCCCAGCCCCCCGTTTCAGCCGCACGCCCTGCGCCCATCCTGGGCCACCGGGTCCCGCCAGCGACCAGCTGCTGTCGGCCTGGGGCCTGCCACCGGAGCAGGTCGCCCACCTCCGGGCGGCCGGGGTGCTCGCCTAGGACCCGACGAGCCAGGCGTCGAGGGCGGCCAGCCAGGCGTTCAGGGCCTCGCGGTGGACGCTGTGGCCGGCCGGGAGGACCCGGGTGGTGCCGTCGCCGAGGGTCTCGATGGCCGCCTTGCGGTCGAGGCCGAGGAGGTTGGACCCGAGGGCCTCCTCGGCCAGGAGCAGCAGGACGGGGAGGGGCGCGGCGGCGAGGAGGGCCGCGAGGTCGAAGCGGACGCCGGGGCGGAGGGCGGCGGCGATCGCCTGGCCGTCGCAGTCGGCCAGGTCGGCGACCCGGCGCTCGGCCTCGCCGGTCGGCCAGGCGGGGTTGGCCGCCTCCAGGTCCCGGCGGAGCGCGTCGGGGGCGGTGGCGGCCCGGCGGGTGTCGGCCTCGATCCCATCGGCCAGGCCGGCCCAGTCGACCGAGCCCGGCCCCGGCGGGTCCTCCAGCACCAGCCGCCGCGCGAACCCGGGACGTCGGCCCACCAGCTCGAGCGCCACCAGGGCACCCAGCGAGTGCCCGACCAGCAGGTCCACCGGCGGTCCGGGCGCCGCGCCGGGCGACCCGGCCGTCACTGCTCCGATGGTCTCGGCCACGTCGTCGGCGAGGTCCGCCGTGGACAGCCCAGCCTCGGAGCGGGGGCTGGCCCCATGGCCGCGCAGGTCCACGGCCAGCACCCGGTGCCCACGCTCGGCCAGCGCCGGCCCGACCCGCCACCAGGTCCGCGACGACGAGGTCACCCCATGGACCAGAACCGCCAGGGGGCCGTGGGTTCGGGGGCCGTGGGTTGGGGGCCTGTGGACAGCCCCGCCCCCCTCCGGCCCGGCTGGGCTACCCTCCCGAACCGGGGGCCCCGGCAACCGGCGGGATTGGGGTTGCCCCATGCCCGGGGGCGCCGGCAACCGGGGTTCGGATTCCTGCCTGCTCCACTCCCTGACGGCGAGGACCGCCACCTAGGCGCCCGCCACCGTCATCTGGCCGATCAACAGGCTCGACCCGCCGATCGACCCGGTGGTGAAGCGCAGGTCCGACCCGACGGCGTCGATGCCCTTGAGGATGTCGAGGAGGTGGGCGGCCACCGTCGCCTCCCGGATCGGCTCGGCCAGCTGGCCGTCGCGGAACAGCAGGCCGCTGACGCCGACCGAGAAGTCGCCGGTGATCGGGTTGGCGCCGGAGTGGACGCCGGAGACCTCCTGGACGAGGAGGCCCTCGCCGGCCCGGGACAGGAGGCCGGCCTGGTCCAGGTCGCCTGGCTCCAGGAACAGGTTGTGGGCGGAGATCCCCGGGGTGCTCTTGAACGAGGCCCGGCGGGCGTTGCCGGTCGAGCGGACCTCGCCGCCCTCGCGGGCGGCGCTGGCGGTGTTGTGGAGAAAGCACTGGAGCACGCCGTCATCGATCAGGACCGTCCGCCGGGTCGGGACGCCCTCGCCGTCGAAGGGGGCCGCGCCGGGACCGGCGACCAGGCGGCCGTCGTCGACCAGGCGCAGGCCGGTCGCGCCGACCTGCTCACCGATCCGGGTGGCGAACAGGCTGCGGCCTTTCTGGACCTCCTCGGCCGACAGGCCGGCCAGGAGGACCCCGAGCAGGCTGGGGGCGACCATCCGGTCGAACACCACCGGGATCGTCCGGGTCGGCGGCTTGGTCGCGCCGAGCATGCGGACGGCCCGGTCGGCCGCCTCCCGGGCCACCGGGCCCGGGTTGAGGTCGTCGAGGGCGCGGGCGGCGTCGACGGCGTAGCCGATCTGGCTGTCGCCGTCCTCGGTGGCAATGGCGACCGAGACGCACCAGGCGTGGGTGACCGCGAACGACCCCGACACCCCGAGCGAGGAGGCGACCGCGGCCTCGCCGACCACGTCGCCGTAGCGGGCCGACTCGACCTGGGTGACCTTGGGGTCGGCGGCCTTGGTGCGGGCCTCCAGGTCAAGGGCCAGGGCCACCTTCCGCTCGGGGTCGGTGTCGGCCAGGCGGGTGTCGAACAGGCCCTCCAGGGCCTCGTAGGCGCCGGCGTCGGGGAGCACGTTGCCCGGGTCCTCCCCGGACACGTCCAGGTTGGCCCTGGCCTCGGCCAGGCACTCGCGCAGCCCGGAGTCGGAGAGGTCGGCGGTGTAGGCGTAGCCGAGGCGGCCGTCCTTCACCACCCGGACCCCGACGCCGCTCGTGGAGGCCGAGGCGAGCCGCTCGACCTCGCCCTGGAAGGCGGTGACCGAGGTCTCGGTGGTCAGCTCGGCGTAGGCCTCGACCCCCTCGCCCCCGGCCGCCTCGGCGGCCAGCCGCTCGACGATCGCGTCCAGCTCGACGGTCATGCCGGCCCTCCTGTGCCCCCGACGGTCATCTGGGAGATGCGCATGGTCGGGGCGCCGTTGCCGACCGGCACGCCCTGGCCCTCCTTGCCGCAGATGCCCTCCTTGACGGTGAAGTCGTCGCCGAGGGCGTCGACGGCCGCGACCACGCTGGGGCCGTCGCCGACCAGGTTGGCCCCCCGCACCGGGGTGGTCACCTCGCCGTTCTCGATCAGGTAGCCCTCGACCACCCCGAACACGAACTCGCCGGTGACCGGGTTGACCTGCCCGCCGCCGAGCGACTTGGCGTACAGCCCGCGCGGGGTCTGGCGGATGATCTCCTCAGGGTCGTCGCCGCCGGCCAGCACGTAGGTGTTGGTCATGCGCGGGATCGGCACCTCGGCATAGGACTGGCGGCGGCCGTTGCCCGAGGCCGGCAGCCCGAGCTGCCGGGCCCGGATCAGATCGGTCAGGTAGTCGGTGCAGACCCCGGCCTCGAACAGCACCGTGCGCTGGGCCGGGGTGCCCTCGTCGTCGAACGCGAACGAGCCCCAGGCGCCCTCGACGGTGGCGTCGTCGACCCCGTTGAAGCGCTCGTCCCCGATCCGCTTGCCCTGCTTGCCGGTGTAGACCGAGGCCTCCTTGGCGATCAGGTCGGCCTCCATGCCGTGGCCCGACGACTCGTGGAACAGCACCCCGCCGTTGCCCGAGGCGATCACCACCGGCATCTGCCCGGCCGGGGCCGGCTTGCTGGCCAGCATGGCCACGGCCCGCTCGGCCGCCCTCCGGGCCACCTCCTCGGGCGGGAACTCGTCGAGCAACTCGAAGCCCATGGAGCGGCCGGGGCCGTCGAAGCCGGTCTGGACGACGCCGTCGCGGGCCGCCACCACCTGGACCACGAACCGGGTGCGGACCCGGTCCTCGAGGGTCGAGAAGCCGTCGGAGTTGGCGATCAGGACCTGCTGGCGGACGTCGCCGTAGCCGGCGGTGACCTGGGCCACGGCCGGGTCGTAGCCCCGGGCGGCGTTGTCGGCCCGCCGGACCAGCTCGGCCAGGGTGGTCCGCTGGACGCCGGCCGGGTCGATGGCCACCGGGTGGCGGACCTCGGGCTGGCGGCGGCGCAGGTCGCGGACCTGGGCCGAGGGCGGCTCACGGAGGGCGGCGGCGGCCACCCGGGCCGCCTCCAGCAGGGCGTCGGTGTCCAGCCGGTTGGTGTAGGCGTAGGCCGAGGCCGTGCCCTTCACCACCCGGACCCCGGCGCCGCGGTCGCGGCCGGTGACCAGCTCCTCGACCCGCCGGTCCTCGAGCCGGATGTTGTGGGAGAGGCGGTCCTCGGCGTACACCTCGGCCCACTCCCCGCCGGTGGCCAGGGCGGCGCCCAGCACCTTGCGGACGACAGCGTCTTCGAGCACGGCTCGCTCCTTCGGCGGTTGCACTGCGCTCCCGGCCGAGCCGGCCCGGGGAGTCCGGTCATTGTAGAGGCGGACCGGGCTCGCCTCCGGCCTTCCGGAACCAGGCCACCGTCCGGGCGACCGCCTCGGGGTGCGGGGTCGGGGTGACGGGGCCGAAGGCCTGCTGGAACCTGGACCAGTCGACCACATGGGGAGCCTGGAACTCATACAGCAGCTCGCCGACCTCGCGGATCATGGGGACGAACAGGCCGGCCAGGCGGGTCATGGCGGCCGAGTTGGTGGCGATCCGGGAGCGGCCGCCGCTGGCCGCGACCACCAGCTCGAGGAACTGGCGGCCGGTGAGCGGCTCGGCCGCCGGCAGGTGCCAGGCCTGGCCGTCGGCCCGGTCCTGCTCGCCGAGGGTTGCCAGGCCGGCGGCCACGTCCTCCAGGTAGCTGAGGGTGTGCGGCTGGTCGAGCCGGCCCACCCAGCGGACGGTGCGGCCGGCCACGGCGGCCTTGAAGAGCCGGTCGCCGGTGACGCTGTTGCGGCCTCCCGGGCCGTAGTAGTCGGACGCCCGGCCGATCGCGACCCGGAGGCGGCCGGCGCGGTGGGCGGCCAGCAGGCGCTCGGCCATCTCGGCCCGGACCCGGCCCTTTCGGCCGGTGGCGGCGGCCGGCAGGTTCTCGGTGAGCGGGCCGCCGTGGGGCCCGTACAGGTAGAGGTTGTCGGCCAGGACCAGCTTGGCCCCGGCGGCGGCCGCGCCCTCGGTGATGGCTTCAGTCAGGGGCGGGAACGCGGCCGGCCACCTGGTGTAGGGCGGCTGGGCGCAGTGGTACACCACCGCCGCCCCCTCGGCGGCCGCCTTGGCGCCGTCCGCGGTGGCCACGTCGGCGCCCAGGCGCTCGACCCCGGCCGGCACCTGGGCGTCGCCGCGCCGGTTGACCGCCCGCACCCGGTGGCCACGGCGGGCCAGCTCGCGCACCAGCGCGCCCCCGATCCCCCCGCCGGCCCCCACCACCACATGCAGGTCGCCCTCGCCCGATCCCGTGTTCCCTGCCATCTCCCGTCCCTCCGTACATGATCTTCACTATTGTTAACATCATTTACTCTACCGTATGCTGTCAACATGACGGAGACGACGGAGGGGCCGCCCCGGCGGGAGCGGGTCCGCCAGGCCACCGTGGAGGAGATCAAGACGGTGGCCAGGGCCCAGATGGCCGCCCAGGGCACGGCCGGGGTGACGCTGCGGGCCATCGCCAGGGAGATGGGCATGACCGCCCCGGCCCTGTACCGCTACTTCGGGTCCCGCGACGATCTCGTCACGGCGCTGGTCACCGACGCCTACAACGCGCTCGCCGACGCCATGGAGGCGGCCGTCGAGGCGGTCGCGCCCGGCCGCCACGCCGACAGGGTGCGGGCCGCCTTCCGGGCCTTCCGGAGCTGGGGCCTCGGGCAGCCGACCGAGTTCGCGCTGATCTTCGGCAGCCCCATCCCCGGCTACGTGGCCCCCGAGGCGACCCGCCCGGCCGGGGTGCGCTACACCGACCTGCTCGGGCGGCTGCTGGCCGAGGCCGTCGCCGACGGCGCCCTCGACCCGGCCCGGATCGACGTCCGGGTGCCGCCGGCCCTGGTCCGCCAGGTCGAGACGTTCCAGCGGCGGCGCGGGGGCCCCGCCCTCCCGGCCCCGGTGCTGGCCTTCGGCCTCGGCGCCTGGGCCCGGGTCCACGGCCTGGTCAACCTGGAGGTCTTCGGCCACCTGGCCCCGGCCGTCGGCGACGGCACCGCCCTGTTCACCCAGGAGCTGGAGGCGATCATCCGCCAGTCGGGCCTGCCCGACTGAGGGTCAGGTGGAGGACCGGACGACCAGCTCGGTGTCCAGGATCAGGTGCATGCCGCCGGCCTCACCGGCGATCTGGCCCAGCAGCAGGCGGGTGGCCTGGCGCCCCATCTCCTCGATGGGCTGGCGGACGGTGGTGAGGGGCGGCTGGGCGTAGCGGGCCACCGCCGAGTCCTCGAACCCGACAACGGCCACGTCCTCGGGGACCCGCCGGCCGGCCGCCCGCAGGGCCCGCAGGGCCCCGGCGGCCATCAGGTCGGAGGCGGCGAACACGGCGTCGACCGGATCGCCCGGCCGGGCCAGCAGCCGGGCCATGGCCGTCGCCCCGCCCTCCTCGGTGAAGTCGCCGGGCTCGACCAGCTCGCCGGACGACTCGGCCAGCCCGGCCGCGGCCAGCCCGTCCCGGTAGCCCTCCAGGCGGTCGAGGCCGACCCCCATGTCCAGGGAGCCGGTGATGGTGGCGATCCGCCGGCGGCCCCGCCCGGCCAGGTGGTCGACGGCCGTGCGGGCCCCGCCGCGGTTGTCGGCGTCGACGTAGCTGGCCGGCGTCGCCCCGGCGGTCCCCCGGACCCCCGGGACCGGGCGGCCGACCAGGACGGCGGGCACCCCGGCCCGCTCCAGGGTGCCGGGCAGCGGGTCGTCGCCGTGCAGGGAGGCGAGCAGGACCCCGTCGACGTGGCCGCCGACCACGTACCGCTCCAGCCGGCCGCGATCGGGGAGGTCCTGGGCGATCAGCAGCAGGAGCTGGACCCCGGTCTCGGCCAGGGCGGCGGAGACCCCGCGGACCATGCCGGCGAAGAACGGCTCGGAGAAGAAGCGGGCGTGGGGCTCGGACACGACCAGGGCGACCGAGTCGGCCCGCCGGGTGACCAGGCTCCGGGCGGCCCGGTTGGGCACGTAGCCCAGCTTGGCCACGGCCCGCTCGACCTGGGCCCGCACGACCGGGCTGACCTTGGGCGAGCCGTTGACGACCCGCGAGACGGTCGCCCGGGAGACTCCGGCCAGGGCCGCCACCTGCTCAAGGGTCGGCGGGGCCCCTGTCCCCGGGGAGCTGGGCTTGAGCCCCCCGGGTCCCCGATCGACCGGGGGGCTAGGCTTGAGCCCCCCGGACCCCCCCGACCCGGCGGTCACCGGGCGCCGTCCCCGTCCGGCCCCGGCGGGCGCCCGTCGAGGCCGCCGCGGGCGATCGTCTCCCGGTACCAGCGGGCGCTGTCCTTGGGCAGCCGGCGCTGGGTCGGGAAGTCCACATAGACGATGCCGAACCGCTTGGCGTAGCCCTCGGCCCACTCGAAGTTGTCCAGCAGCGACCAGACGAAGTAGCCGCGCAGGTCGGCCCCGCCCTGGATGGCCCGGTGGGCGGCCCGCAGGTGCCCGTCCAGGAACCGGATCCGGGCGGGGTCGGGCACCAGGCCGCGGTCGTCGGGGACGTCGTCGAAGGCGGCCCCGTTCTCGGTCACGTACAGCGGCAGCGACGGGTAGTCGCGGTGCAGCCGCAGCAGCAGCTCGTCCAGGCCCGACGGGTCGATCTCCCAGCCCAGGGCGGTCCGGGGGCGGTCGCTGGCCACGAACTCGACGTCCCCGGCGGCGACCCAGGGTGACGGCGGCCCCCCGAGCCGCGGCCGCTCCGGCCGGGCCGCCACCACCCAGCGCCGGTAGTAGTTGACCCCGAGCAGGTCGAGGGGCGCGGCGATGGCCGCCAGGTCATCGTCGGCCGCCTGGTCCAGCCCGCCGAGGCCGCCCAGGTCCTCGAGCACGTCGGCCGGGTAGCCGCCGCGGAACAGCGGGTCCAGGAACAGCCGGTTGTAGATGCCGTCGATGCGGCGGGCGGCGTCGGCGTCGGCGTGGCCGCCGGAGGCCGGGGTGACCGGGTCGAGGTTGAGGTTGATGCCCAGCCGCGGCCGGGCGTCGATCGCCCGCATGACCCGGGTGGCCTGGCCGTGGGCGACCAGCAGGTGGTGGGCGGCCCGCACGGCCGTGGCCGGGTCCTGGACCCCGGGGGCGTGGATGCCGGCGGCGTGGCCGAGGAAGGCCGCGCACCACGGCTCGTTCAGGGTCGTCCAGTTGGCCACCCGGTCGCTGAGGGCGGCGTAGACGGTGGCCGCGTAGTCGGCGAAGCGGCTCGCGGTCTCGCGGCTGGCCCAGCCGCCCCGGTCCTGGAGGGCCTGGGGCAGGTCCCAGTGGTAGAGGGTGACCCAGGGGTCGATGCCGCGCTCGAGTAGGCTGTCGGCCAGCCGCCGGTAGAAGTCGAGGCCCTCGGCGTTGACCGGCCCCCGCCCCTCGGGCTGGACCCGCGGCCAGGCGACCGAGAACCGGTAGGCGCCCAGCCCGAGGTCGGCCATGAGGGCGGCGTCCTGCCGGTAGCGGTGGTAGTGGTCGGCCGCCACCTCGCCGGTGTCCCCGCCGGCGACCCGGCCCGGCACCCGCGCGAACGTGTCCCAGATCGAGGGGCCCCGCCCGCCCTGGGTCGCC
>DATABK010000174.1:0-2148 GCA_036259695.1 Actinomycetes bacterium
ACTCGGGGATCGACGTGCGGGTCGGCCTGCGCGAGTGGTCGTCGTCTCGGGCCAAGGCCGAGGCCGCCGGCCTGCGGGTGGCCACGGTGGCCGAGGCGGTGTCGGAGGCCGACGTGGTGATGATCCTGCTGCCCGACACCGAGCAGAAGGGGGTCTACGAGGCCGACATCGAGCCCCACCTGTCCGACGGCGACGCCCTGCTGTTCGCCCACGGGTTCAACATCCGCTTCGGCCAGATCAAGCCGCCCAGCGGGATCGACGTGGGCATGGTCGCCCCCAAGGGGCCCGGGCACCTGGTCCGGCGCACGTACGAGTCGGGCGGGGGCGTGCCGGCCCTGATCGCCGTGTCCCAGGACGCGTCAGGGAAAGCACGAGCGCTGGCGCTGTCGTACGCCCACGCCATCGGGGCCACCCGGGCCGGCGTGCTGGAGACGACGTTCGAGGAGGAGACCGAGACCGACCTGTTCGGGGAGCAGGTCGTCCTGTGCGGGGGGATCACGGAGCTGGTCATGGCCGGCTACGAGACCCTGGTGAACGCCGGCTACCAGCCCGAGTCGGCCTACTTCGAGTGCCTGCACGAGCTCAAGCTGATCGTCGACCTCATGTACGAGAACGGCATCTCGGGCATGCGCTTCTCCATCTCCGACACCGCCGAGTACGGCGACCTCACCCGTGGCCCCCGCATCATCAACGAGGGCACGCGGGCCGAGATGAAGAAGATCCTCCAGGAGATCCGGGACGGCTCGTTCGCCGAGGAGTGGATCGCCGAGAACCGGGCCGGCCGCCCCCGCTTCAACGAGCTGCGGGCCAAGGGCCAGGAGCACCCAATCGAGAAGGTGGGGCAGGAGCTGCGGGCCATGATGCCCTGGATCGCCGCCGGCAAGGCCCGCCCCCAGGACGTCTCCGGGGGATAGCAGCACTCCGATCCGGCTGCAGCCAGCCGCGGATACGCGGTCGACTGCAGCCGGTTCGTCGCGGGTCGGCCCGGTTCGCAGCGACCGGGGCCCGGACGCGACACTGCCGGGCCCGAAGGCCCGGCAGTGTCCGGAACTACTTGGTGCTGCTAGGTCTTACTTGCGGACCTGAGCGGTGACCGGGACGTCACGGCGGCGGGCCTGACGGACGAAGGCCACGAAGCCAGCGCCGAACAGGGCCAGGCCGAGGGCGCCGAGGCCGACGGTCAGGGCGATGATGCCGGAGGACGACGGCGAGGAAGCAACGGTGCTACCGGCCGAAGAGACCGCCGGGGTCACGACCGACTGGCCGTTGGCGCCCAGGATCTGGAAGCTGGCCCGAGCCGGCGTGCCGTAGGCGTCGACGCCCTGGGCGTTCTTCTGGGTGGCCACGATCACGTAGTAGCCGGGCTGGCCCTCGGGGATGGCGAAGGTCGCCGAGATGTTGCCGGCCTTGTCGGGCTGGACCCGGGCGAGCTCGGTGCCCTCGACGCCGTTCCAGCGCAGGACCACGGGGTCGGACGTGGCGACGTTCGCGGAGTTCACCCGGAACGAGGAGCCGGTGACGGTGACCGAGTCGCCGGCCTTGCCCGCGGTGCTGGACAGGTTGAGCGTGGCCAGGTTGGTGCAGGCGAAGGCGGCTGCGCCGGCGATGACCGATGCAGCAGCGGCAGCGCCGAAAACGGTCGTTACCTTCTTACGGAGGTTCATTGCAGGTTGCCCACCCTTTATGTGGAAGGGGTGCCGCAGCACCCGGTGTCGTTGGGTACATACTGCCACAATGACGGTACGGCCTCAATAAGTCCGTGCTCGCTGTACTCAGATTGAGGGTAGATGCGAAAAGGATCTACCGATCGAGCCTGCAACCTGACCAGCAGTTTTGCACGGTGACTCTACTGACCACAGACTAGCGAGAAGCGGCCGAGGACCCATGAAGGATATTTCCGGCGGGTCGAGAGCGGTCCTGGTCACCGGCTGTTCGAGCGGGATCGGACGGGCCACCGCCGCGGTCATGGCGGACGCCGGCTGGCCGGTCTACGCATCGGCCCGGAGGCAGGAGACCCTCGACGAGCTCGATCGCCTCGGCTGCCGGCCGCTTGCCCTCGACGCCGTTCCAGCGCAGGACCACGGGGTCGGACGTGGCGACGTTCGCGGAGTTCACCCGGAACGAGGAGCCGGTGACGGTGACCGAGTC
>DATABK010000175.1:0-1663 GCA_036259695.1 Actinomycetes bacterium
ACCTCGGCCATGGTTCCCCTCCTCGGGGTCGGCTGGTCAGGCGAGCTGCCAGAGCTGGAACGTCGGCCCGTCGCCGGGCAGGGTCACGGAGCCGTCGGGGTCGGGTCGCAGGGGGTCGGCGTTGCCGTACAGGTTTGGTGCCTCGCCGACCAGGCCGAGTGCGCCGGTGGGAAGGCGCAGCGGCCCGTGCCCGGCCCGGGCGGCGAGGACAAGCAGCCGCTGGCGCTCACTCTCGCGCAGGAACGCGAGCGCGTCGCCCTCGGCGTGGGCCCAGCGCAGGCCGCCCCGGCGCAGCGCGTGGCTGGCCCGGCGCAGTCCGGCGAGCTCCCGGTAGCGGCCAAGGGTGGTCCGGTCCCAGACCTCGGGCCGGTGCCAGGGGAACGGCTGGCGGGTGCCCGGGTCGCCGACGCCCTCCATGCCGATCTCGTCCCCGGCGAAGACCATCGGGGTGCCGGGCATGGTGAACAGCAGCCCGGCCGCGACCTCGCCGAGGTCGGCGTCCCGGACCACGCTGCGGATCCGGGTCGAGTCGTGCGAGGAGAGCAGCGACCAGGAGGTGGCCGACGATCGCCAGGGGGCGGCGGCCAGGAAGGCCCGCACGGTGGCCAGCAGGGCCTCGGCGGGCCGGCGGGGCAGCTCCAGCGGCAGCCCGCCATAGGGCAGGTGCACGTCGGGGTGGCGCAGCCAGGACCAGACCGGCATCGTGAACCCGGCGTAGTTCATGGTGCCGTGCCAGCCGTCCCCGGCCAGGTCGGCGGTGGCGTCGTGGGCGTGCTCGGCGAGCAGCAGCGCGTCCGGCCGGACCTCGGCGATGGTCGCGCGCAGGGTCCGGGCCACCTCCGCGTTGAAGTCGTCGCCGGCGTGCCGGCCGGTCATGTTGGCCACGTCGATCCGCCAGCCGTCCAGGTCGAAGGGAGCCCGCAGCCACCGCCCGGCGATCGAGTCGGGGCCACTCAGAATCCGCCGGCGCAGCTCGGCCGAGGAGAAGCGGAACTTGGGCAGGGTGGTGTGCCCCAGCCAGCTCTCGTACTGGTTGTCCTGGGGGCCGGGGAAGTAGAAGAACTCCCGCTCCGGCGACTGTGGGTCCTCCAGGGCCCGTCGGAACCAGCGGTGGGTGTCGCCGCAGTGGTTGGTGGTCAGGTCGCCCACCAGGTGCCAGCCTCGGGCGTGGACCTCCTGGACCAGGCGAGCCAGGGCCTTGTCGCCGCCGAGCAGCGGGTCGACCTCCTCGAAGCTGGCGGCGTTGTAGCGGTGGTTGGACTCGGCTGGGAAGAACGGCGTCAGGTAGAGGACGTTGACGCCCAGGGCGGCCAGGTGGTCGAGGTGCTCGGTGATCCCGTCGAGGTCGCCGCCGTACAACTGCCGGCCGCGGTCGCCCTCGTGGTAGCTGATCGGGTCCTCCCAGCCGGCGGGGAGGGCCCAGGCGGGCGGCGGCGGGGCGCTGGACAGCCCGAAGTCGGCGGCGTCGGTGACGTCGTGGCCGTGGACGCCGGTGCCATTCAGCCACCGGGTGCCCCGCGGTCCGCCGCCGAGCAGGAACCGGTAGCTGGTGAACGGGTTGCGCACCGTGATGTCAAAGCGCCACCAGGCCTCGGACGCCGTCTCCCGGTCGACGATGCCGGCCAGCAGGTGCGGCTCGGCGTCGGGGGTGGTCCGCGCCCAC
>DATABK010000176.1:0-4624 GCA_036259695.1 Actinomycetes bacterium
GTAGCCGAGGCGGACCTTGCGGCGCAGGTCCTCGAGCTCGGTCAGCCCCGAGGCCACCGCGTCCCGGACCTGACCCCGGGTGACCAGCTCGCACTCGCAGATCAGGTCGCCGTAGGCCTGGTCCCGCTCGACCCGGGCCAGCGGCTCGGCCAGCCGGTGGGGGCCGTGGTCGGCGCCGGGGAGGACCTCGGTGGCGGTCCGGCACGGCTCGGTGACGCCCATCCGCTCGGCCAGCCGGTCGACCACCGCCTCGGCCATCTGCCGGCAGGTGGTCAGTTTGCCGCCGACGATGCTGTACATGTTGTCGAGCCCGTCCAGCGTTGGGTGGTCGACCACGGTGAAGGTCCGGCTGACCTCACGGGTGTCGCCGCCCCCCTCGGCTCCGGCGCCGTCGGCCGGAGGCTCGGCCACGTACAGCGGCCGCGACCCGGCGAAGGCCCGCAGCACCCGGCCCGAGGCGATCGCCGGGACCATCTGGGCGCACATGTCGATCATGCGGTCGACGTCGGCCAGCCCGACCGAGATGTCGTCGGCGCTGGCCACCTGCTCGGAGGTGGTGCCGAGGATGGCGACCTCGTGCTGGGGGACGATGATGTCGCCGTCGGCCGGCTTGCGGCAGGCGTTGACCACCCCGCGCACGTACCGGCTGGCCATCACCACCATCACGCCCTTGCCGGCGATCATCTTCAGGGGCACCCCGGCCATGCGGCCGACGTCGCCCGCCCAGGCCCCGGCGGCGTTGACGACCCACTGGCAGCCGATCGTCCGGTCCTCGCCGGCCACGGCGTCGTGCACCCGGACGGCGGTGATCCGGTCGCCGTCGCGCTCCATCCCAACGATCGGGTGGCGGACCAGCACCTTGCAGCCCCTGGCCTCGGCGTCGGCGGCCATGGAGCGCAGCAGCGACCAGGAGTCGATGCCGCCGTCGGGCACGGCGTAGGCGACCTTGACGTCGGGGGCGAGCAGGGGCTCGCGCCGGTGGGCGGCCGCCGCCGACAGCTCCTCGGTGGGGATGCCGGAGGCCTTGCAGCCCTCCACGAACTGCTCGGCGTAGGCCTCGTCGTCGCCGGGCAGGAGCACGAACAGGCCGCCGATGTCCTCGATGGTGTGGGGGGCGATGCGGCGCAGGGTGGTGTTCTCCTCGATGCACTCCCGGGCCGACTCCTGGTCGCGGACGGCGTAGCGGGCCCCGGAGTGGAGCAGGCCGTGCCAGCGGCCCGAGGTCCCGGTGCCGAGGTCGAAGCGCTCGACCAGCACCGCCCGCACGCCCCGGAGGGCCAGGTCGCGGAGGACGGCCACGCCGGTCACCCCGCCGCCGACGACCACCACGTCGGTTTCCATCAGAGACTCATTCATTGGGGCACCCCCTTGGTGTTCCCCAAACCCCTCCGCTCAAGGGCTCCGCTCCCGTTCGCGTCCGGATGGGGGCTCGAACAGCGAGTCCGTCGGCTCGGGCGGCTTCTCGGACGGTTCGGGGGCCTCGGCGGTGGCGGTGAACCTGGGCAGCGGGCGCCGGACCAGGCCCTCCTCCACGTACCAGCGGACGGTCTCCTCCATGGCCTGGCGCAGCGGGGTGTAGCGGAGGCCGAGCTCCCGGGTCGCCCGGGAGCCGTCGTAGAGGTGGGGATGGCCGAGGGTGCGGACCGACTCGCGGCACAGCTTGGGCTGGCGGCCGCGGGCCCGGGCGACGGCCTCGGCCACGCCCGCCACCCCCATGGCCACCGGCAGGGGCAGGGTCCGGGGCCGGTCGGTCAGGCCGGCGATGACGGCGATCAGGTCGATGGCCTCGGAGTTGGTCAGCGTGTCGGTGTTGAGCACGTAGCGCTGGCCGGGCCGGCCGTTGGCCTCGGCCAGCAGGTGCCCGTTGACGCAGTCGGCCGTATAGCAGATCCCGAACCGGGCCGGCAGGTCGAACGGCAGCCGGCCGTTGAGGTAGCCGATGAACACCGACGCCGTGCCCGTGGTCCGCCCCGGGCCCTGCACCGAGCTGGGGTTGACCACCACCACCTCGACAGCGTCGTAGCCAAGGGCGATCTGCTCGCCCTCGAACTTGGAGCGCGCATAGTGGGAGGTGAACTCGGACGGCGGGCTGGTCGCCTCGTCCATGAAGGTGCTGCCGTCCCCACCGAGGGTGGCCGCCGAGCTGGTGTGGACGACCCGCCGCACCCCGGCCCGCCGGGCCGCCTCCAGCATCCGCCGGGTGCCCTCGACGTTGACCCGGTAGAGCGGGGCCGGGTCGGCCAGGCAGAGCTGGTTCATGCCGGCCACGTGGTAGACCACCTGGCAGCCGTCGGCCGCCCTGGCCAGCGACTCCTCGTCGCCGAGGTGGCCGACGGCCAACTCGACCCGCGGGTCGGGCAGCCGCTCGCGGTCGCCGAGGTTGCGGACCAGGGCCCGCACCGGCCGTCCCTCGGCCACCAGCCGGGTCAGCAGCAGGCCGCCGACGAACCCGGTGGCGCCGGTGATCAAGGTCCTGTCGTTCATCGTCCCGCCCGTATCAGGTCGCCGAAGCGCGCGAAGTAGTCGACGGCCGAGGCGGCGCTGACCACGGCCACTGCCAGCATGGCCCATTCATCCAGCCAGAGCGAACCCAACCGGACCTCGGGCCGCAGGATGGCCAGGGTGATCCCGACGACCTGGACGTTGAATTTGATCTTTCCCCAGATGCTGGCCGAGATGACCACGTTGGAGGCGGCGGCGATGGCCCGCAGGCCGAGCACCGCGATCTCCCGGGCGATCACCACGAAGGAGACCCAGACGTTCACCCGGTCCACCGCCATGAGGCCGAGCAGGGCCCCGACGACCAGCAGCTTGTCCGCGGTGGTGTCGAGAAAGTTCCCGAGCATGGTGGTCTGCTGCCAGCGCCTGGCCAGGTAGCCGTCCACGAAGTCGGTGAACGAGGCGATCAGGAACACGATCGCGGCCAGCACCGCCGCCCGCTCGACCCGGCCCTCGGCGACCAGCAGCCACAGCAGCACCGGGATGAGCGCGATGCGCAGCAGGGTGATGCGGGTGGAGAGCGTCAGCGTCCCCATCGATCCCCCTCGGCAGCGGTCAGGAGCTGTCCGGTTCTCCCCGTTATCCTACGGGCTCTCACCCGGTCTTCCCAGGTGGACCGCTGTCGAGAAATGCGAACAGGCCGGCCCACTGGACGGCGTCGAGGTCGGCCGCCCCGGCGTCCAGCGGAAACGCCAGGTCGCGGGCCAGCCGGCGCAGCTGCCGGTAGCTGAACGGCGGGACCAGGGCCCGGCGCAGCGGCAGCCCGGGATGGCGGAAGGCCGTGCCCACCAGGGCGGTGAAGCGCCGGTGCCCGCCCACCGGGACCAGCGGCGGCCGCCGCCGCGTGGCGACCAGCACGGCCGCCCCGACCCGGGGCGGCGGCCGGAAGCTGGAGGGCGCGAGCCGGCGGTCGGCGGCCAGGTCGTACCAGGCTCCCCAGCCGATCGTCTCCGGCGTCCCGGGCCGCCTGGCCGCGTACCGCCTGGCCGCCTGCTCCTGGACCACCAGGTCGGCCCGCTCCAGCCGGGTCCGCGGGTCACCGAGCAGCCGCCGCAGGATCGTCGCCGTCGACCCGAAGGGAAGGTTGGCCACCACCCGGAACGGCCGCCGCGGCGGCGGCAGAGTCCGGGCGTCGGCCGTCACCACCCTCACATTGGGGTAGTCCCCGAGCCGCGACCGGGCCCGCTCGGCCAGCCGTGGGTCGTACTCGACCGCCACCACCCGCCCGGCCCGCCTGGCCAGCGCCTCGGTGAGCACCCCGGTCCCGGCCCCGATCTCGACCACCAGGTCGCCCGGCCCGACCCCGGCCTGCTCGACCAGCTCAGCCGCCAGCCAACTCCCGGCCAGGAAATGCTGCCCGAGCTCGGCCCGCCTGCGCCGAGCCCCGGACACGGAACATCACCACGCTCATGGTTCCAGCCAACCTCGCCCGGGGCGCCCCGGCAAGCGAATTGTTCGGGGCGGGCATGGGGCGGATCGGCCCCCATCGCACTTGCTTGACACTGGGGTCGCCGAAGGAGGGTCGGGCCTATCGTCCACCGGGCAGTGGACTCCTCGCAGAAGAGTCGGGCCCCATGCAGTCACCTGGCACGAGGGTCCTCGTGGAGGTGGCTCCCCATTTGCCCTGTCTGGAACTGGGGTTGCGGTTCGGGGTGAGGTTGCGGACAACCGGGCGCACCCGTTCCCACTGCGGGCTTGCCATGCTCCCTCCCCCGCCGGGGCCGAGCGCCGGCCTGGTGAGGGGAGCTTTCCCAGGCCCATGATCGGCTGTTTGGGCTCCAACGAGCTCCCAACCAGGGAGCCAGCCGCGAGGTGGCCGCGAGGCCGAGAGCGGTAGACGACGCCCACCCGCACTCAGGCGGCGGGGTGTCGTCGGCGGTGGCCGGGATGTCGCCGTCTTCGCTGTGGTGGGCTGGCGGTCAGGTGGCCGTCCGGGCCGCGGATCAGCCGCCAGCCGCCCTCATGGACGGCCCGGTGGTGGGCTCGGCAGACCAGGATCAGGTTGGCCAGGTCGGTCGGGCCGCCGTCCAGCCAGTGGACCAGATGATGGGCTCACACCAGGCGAGCGGCCGCGTGCAGCCGGGAAACACACAGCCCCCGTCCCGGACGGCTAGGGCGGTCCGCT
>DATABK010000177.1:0-7535 GCA_036259695.1 Actinomycetes bacterium
CGGGCCAGCAGGCGGCCGCCCCGCACGACCACGGTCACCTCCTGGCTGCCGAGGCGGCGGAACATCTGGGCGAGCTCGCAGCCGACCGGGCCGCCGCCGAGGACGACCAGGCGGCCGGGCACCTCGCTGGCCGCGGTCGCCCCCCGGTTGTCCCAGGGGCGGGCCTCGGCCAGGCCGGGGACGGGCGGCATCTGGGGGGCGCTGCCGGTGGCCAGGATCACCGCGCGGCGGGCGGTCAGGGTGCGCCGGCCGCGGCCGTCGGGGAGCTCGACCTCGACGGTCCGCTCGCCGGCCAGGCGGCCGGTGCCCCGGAGGAGCTCGATGCCCTCGTCCTCGACCCAGCCCAGCGCCCCCTGGTCGCTCCAGTTGGAGGTCATGTAGTCGCGCTGGGCGAAGGCGGCGGCGGTGTCGAGCTGGCCGGTGACGGCCTCGGCGGCGCCCGGGACCCGCCTGGCCGCGGCCAGCACGTCACCGGGGCGGATCAGGGTCTTGGAGGGGACGCAGGCCCAGTAGGAGCACTCGCCCCCGACCAGCTCCCGCTCGACCATGGCCACGGAAAGGCCGCCGTCGGCGCAGCGCCCGGCGGCCACCTCCCC
This sequence comes from Actinomycetes bacterium, assembly GCA_036259695.1. Lineage (GTDB taxonomy): Bacteria > Actinomycetota > CALGFH01 > CALGFH01 > CALGFH01 > CALGFH01. Next base: position 597 of record DATABK010000177.1, read on the forward strand.
GGGCGGGCCGGCGCCGATCACGATCACGTCGAACTCGTCGGTCATGGTCCCCGCTTTCTCCGGTCGCGGACCCCGCGTAGCATCCTGGCGCGGCCCGAATTCTAAGGAGCACGGCATGCAGCTTGGCATGATCGGCCTCGGCCGGATGGGCGCCAACCTGGTCCGGCGGCTGCTGCGCGCCGGCCACCAGTGCGTCGTCCACGACCGCAACCAGGCGGCCGTGGAGCAGTTGGCCGGCGAGGGGGCGGTCGGCGCCTCCTCCCTCCAGGACCTGGTGGCCAAGCTGGAGGCGCCCCGGGCGGCCTGGGTGATGGTCCCGGCCGGGGTCGCAGGCCAGGTCGTCGACGAGCTGGCCGGGCTGATGGAGCCCGGCGACGTGGTCATCGACGGCGGCAACTCCTACTACCGCGACGACGTCCACCGGGCCGAGGCCCTCCGGGCCAAGGGCCTGCACTACCTGGACATCGGCACCAGCGGCGGGGTGTTCGGGCTGGAGCGGGGCTACTGCCTGATGATCGGCGGCGAGGCCGAGGTCGTGGCCCGCCTGGACCCGCTGTTCAAGGCGCTGGCCCCGGGGCTGGAGGCGGCCGAGCGGACCCCGGGCCGCGACGGCGACCCTCGGCCCGAGGAGCTCGGCTACCTCCACTGCGGGCCGGCCGGGGCCGGCCACTTCGTGAAGATGATCCACAACGGGATCGAGTACGGGATCATGGCCGCCTACGCCGAGGGCCTGAACATCCTCCACCATGCCAACGTGGGCAAGCGCGAGGAGGAGGCCAGCGCCGAGGCCGCCCCCCTGCGCGACCCCGGCTTCTACCGCTACGACTTCGACGTCGCCGCCGTGGCCGAGCTGTGGCGCCGGGGCAGCGTGATCGGGTCCTGGCTGCTCGACCTGACCGCCCACGCCCTGCTCCAGGACCCCAAGGTGGCCGGGTTCTCAGGTCGCGTGTCGGACTCGGGCGAGGGCCGCTGGACGGTGGCCGCGGCGGTCGAGACGGGCGTGCCCGCCCACGTGCTCACCACCGCCCTGTACGAGCGGTTCTCCTCCCGCGGCCAGGCCGACTTCGCCGAGAAGCTGCTGTCGGCCATGCGCAAGGAGTTCGGCGGCCACGAGGAGCTCCCCACCGGGGAGTGACTCAGCCGGCGACGGCCGGGGCTCGGGCCTCGGGGCTGGTGGCCAGGAACCGCTCGGCCGCGTCCAGGACGGCCACGGTGTCGCGGCCGAGGCGGACGTCGCAGGGGTGGGTGGTCCGCCCGTCGGCAACCATGGCCACCAGCTGGCGGACGGCCTCGTCCATGGCGGCCAGGTGGGCCAGCTCGAACGGCGGGGTGGCCGAGCGGCCCCTCGGTCCCCACACCTGGAGGCCGATGTGGGTGGCGGCCATGGGCACGGTCTGGCTCATGGTCAGGGTGCTGGAGGCGCCACCGGCGTGGCCAAGGACCAGGTGGACGGTGTCGCCGTGGCCGGTGCCGGCGGTCACCCGCTCGACCGGGCCGAGCACGGGCAGGGCCAGCGACAGCACGTGGGGGCCGAGGTCCCAGAGGGCGCCCTTGGCCCGCCGCCAGGGCGAGCCGGCGAACGGGCTGTCGGGGTCGGTGAACACCGAGCCCAACCAGGCCCCGTCGCCTCCCTGCCAGTCGCCGGCGCGCTCGGCCTCGGTGACCCAGGCGGCCGGCTCGGGCAGGAAGCGCAGGGTGAAGAAGACCAGCGAGGCGACCCCGGCGGCGGCCACCGCCCCGGCCACCCGGTCGGCGCCGTCCAGCGACAGGGCCAGCGGCTTGTCGAGCAGCAGGTGGCGCCCGGCGGCGGCCGCCCGCACGGCCAGCTCGGCCTGGACGTCCGGGGGAACGGCGATGGCCACCGCGTCGACCTCGGCCAGCAGCCGGTCCAGGTCGGTGTGGCCGGCGACCCCGAAGCGGGCGGCGGCGGCCTCGGCCTTGGCCGGGTCGCGGCCCCAGATCCCGGCCAGCTCGGCGTCGCCCGAGGCGGCCAGCCGGGCGGCGTGGGTCTCCTGGGCCCAGTAGCCGGTGCCGAGCACCCCGAACCGCAGGGCCGCCATCAGCCGGTCACCCGGGCCTGCTCGTCCAGCTGCAGCCAGGCCAGGCCGCGCAGGTCGAGCCACCAGCGGCCCTCCCCGCGGGCGACCCGGAGCAGGTGCTGGCCGCAGCTCGGGCAGCAGGCGACCACGCCCATGCCGTGGGCGTAGACGAGCACGGCCCCGAGCTGGCTGGTGGCCCCGCAGCCGGCGCAGGCGCCCCAGCAGACGGTCAGGTCGAAGCCGGACATCTCGGCCAGCATCCCGGCCACGGCGTTACCGTCCAGGCGAAGGTCGGTCTCGTCCATGGTCATGGCACCCCCGTTGGTCCGAAGCGTTCTGTCCTGACCCGGGACGGGTCGTGGCCGAGGGCCACCAGGTGGCCGGCGACCGCCTCGACCAGCCGGGTCGGCCCGCAGACATAGGCCAGCGGGCGCTCCCCGGGCCGCCAGCCGACCTCCTCCAGCATGACCGCGTCGATCCGGCGGGCGTAGCCCTCCCAGCCGGCCGGCTGGGCCCTGGTCAGGGCGTAGGTCACGGCCAGGCCGTCGCCGGCCGCGGCCAGCCGCTCCAGCTCCTCGCGGAAGATCACGTCCTCCAGGGTGCGGGCCGAGTAGAGCAGGCGGGCCGGGACCTGGCTGCCGGCGGCGGCCCGCCGGCGGAGCATGGCCATCAGCGGCACCACCCCCGACCCGCCGCCGACCAGCAGCAGCGGCCCGCCCCGGTCCGGCTCCCAGACGAAGTACCCGCCGATCGGCCCCCGCAGCTCCAGCTGGTCGCCCGTGCGGAGCTCACCGGCCAGGTACGGCGAGACCTCGCCGTCCTCCAGGCGCTCGACGGCCAGCTCGATCCGCGAGCCGTCGGGCGCCGAGGCGATCGAGTAGGGCCGTTCCGCCTGGTAGCCGTCCTCGGCGGTGAGGCGCACGTCGACGTGCTGGCCGGGCCGGTGCCCGTCCCAGTCCGGCACGTCCAGGGCCAGGGTGACGACCCGGTCGGTCTCGGGCCGGACGTCGGCGACGGTCGCCAGCCGCCAGCTCAGTCGCCCCAATAGCGCTCCTCCCGCCAGGGGTCGCCGCGGTTGTGGTAGCCGAGCGACTCCCAGAAGCCGGGGGCGTCGTGGTCGAGCAGCCGCAGCCCGTTCAGCCACTTGGCGCTCTTCCAGAAATACAGGTGGGGCACGAGCAGCCGGGCCGGGCCGCCGTGCTCGGCCGGAAGCGGCTCGCCCTCGTGCTCCCACACCACCCAGGCCTTGCCGCCCTGGACGTCCTCCAGGGGGAGGTTGGTGGTGTAGCCGCCGTAGCAGAAGGCGACCACGTGGCTGGCCTGCGGGAGGGGCTCGACCGCGTCCAGCAGGGTGTCGACCGAGACCCCGGTGAAGCTGGTGCCGAGCTTGCTCCAGCGGGTCACGCAGTGGATGTCGCCCTCGAAGGTGGAGCGGGCCAGCGCCTGGACCTCCTCCCAGGTCCACTCCCGGGGGCTGGCCACCAGCCCCTCGACCCGCAGGCGCCAGTCCTTGAGGTCGATCCGGGGGGTCGGCCCGGCGGTCAGGACCGGGAACCCGGGCTCGGCGTACTGGCCCGGCGGGAGCCTGGTCTCCTGGTCGGGCCCGGCGCGGCGCCGGCCCTTGAACCCCCGCGACACGAACCCGCCCATCGGCACCTCCCCGTGGCTCCTGCACATTCTCCACCGGATGGGTAGCCTACGGCCATGGCCGAGCTGCACGTGCTGCGGGTGTTCGTCGCCCCGGAGGGGACCGGCGGCAACCCGCTGGGGGTGTTCCTGGACGGGCCGGGCGTGCCCGAGGGGCGTCGCCAGGCGGTCGCCACCGACCTCGGCTTCAGCGAGACGGTGTTCGTCGACGACCCGGCCAATGGCGCGGTGCGGATCTTCACCCCGGCGGACGAGCTGCCGTTCGCCGGCCACCCGCTGGTCGGGACGAGCTGGCTGCTGGCTCGGGAGCGGACCGCCGTGGCCGTCCTGCGGCCGCCGGCCGGCGAGGTCCCGACGTTCCTGGACGACGACGGGGTGACCTGGATCCGGGGGCGGGCCGAATGGGCCCCGGAGATGGCCTTCCGCCAGCTGGCCAGCCCGGCCGAGGTGGACGCGCTGGACGGCGCCCCCGACGGGCTCGGCTTCGCCGACTGCTGGGCCTGGGAGGACGAGGCCGCCGGCCGCGTCCGGGCCAGGGTGTTCGCGCCCCGGTACGGGATCGCCGAGGACGAGGCCACCGGGGCGGCCGCGGTCCGCCTGGTCAGCCAGCTCGGCCGTCCCGTGACCATCCGCCAGGGCGCCGGGTCGCTGCTGCGGGCCCGGCCCGGGCCGGACGGGACGGCCGAGGTCGGGGGCGAGGTCGCCCTCGACGATGTCCACGACTACCCGGTCTGAGCCGGCGGCTCCCGCCGGGCCGGCTCCCGCTCGGGCGGCCGCTCCCCCGCGGCCTCGGGGTCACCCTCGAAGCTGACCTCGACCCGCTGGTCGGGCAGGCGCTCCTCCTGCTTGGCCAGGCCCTCCAGGGCCCGCTCGTCCGGCCGGCCCAGGGGCGGCGGGGCCAGGCTCCGGGGCCACAGCCGCCGGCTCCGGACCACGTTGACCTCGGCCGCCAGCAGGGTCACGGTCGCGGCCAGGTAGAGCCACGACAGCAGGCCGATGACCAGGGCGAAAGCGCCGTAGGTGGCGCTCGCCCGGCTGAGCTGGCGGTCGACGTACCAGCCGCCCAGCCACTGGAGCAGGGCCCAGGCGAGGGCGGCCAGCACCGCCCCGGGCAGCAGCGTCCGCAGCGACACGTTCCGGACCGTCAGGACCCGGAACCCGACCAGGAACAGCAGCATGTTGACGGGGAGGGCGGCCACGACCGACCAGCCGGTGCCGACGGCGGCCGCGAATCCCGAGACCACGCTGGCCAGCAGCAGGCCACCGCCGAGGATGACCAGCCAGGCCAGACCGCGCAGGCGGCGCAGGAAGAAGTTCGGGTAGCGGCGGCGGGGGACGTTCCAGATGCCGTTCATGGCCGTCTGGGCGGCCTCGGCCACCCCCAGCCCGCCCCACAGGGCCAGGCCGAGCCCGACGGCCAGGGCCAGCCCGCTGCCGCGCAGCCGGCTCTGGCTGACCGTCCCGCTGATCTCCTCGCCGATGACCGGGAACTGGGCCACCGCCGAGTCGACGATCCGCTGGCCCAGGTCGGACTCCCCCTGGAGCACGAACCCGACCACGGTGACGGCCACCAGCAGCAGCGGGAACAGCGAGAAGAACCCGTAGTAGGCCAGGAGGGCAGCCTTCTGGCCGGCCTGGTCCTCCCCGTACTTCTTGGCCACGGCCACCGGGAAGGCCAGCCAGCGCTGCCGCTGCTGGAAGTCGTCGACCGCCCGCGCGAGGCGCTTCAGCTGCTCCATCGTCCTGCTTGTACCCACGCGATAGGCTGCTAGCCCCGTCCCGAGCGAGGAGCCGAGCGCCATGGCCGAGCCCCCGACCAGCATCGACCAGACCCCCGAGTGGCGGGCCCTGGTCCAGCACCACGAGGCGGTCAAGGACATCCACCTGCGGGAGCTGTTCGCCGCCGACCCGGCCCGGGGCGAGACCATGACCTGTGAGGCCGGCGACCTCTACCTCGACTACGCGAAGCAGCGGGTCACCGGCGAGACGCTCGGGCTGCTGGTCGCGCTGGCCACCCGCGCGGGGCTGCGGCAGCGGATCGACGCCATGTTCGGCGGGGAGCGGATCAACGTCACCGAGAACCGGGCCGTGCTGCACGTGGCCCTGCGCGCCCCCGAGGGCAGCTCGATCCTGGTCGACGGCCACGACGTCGTCCCCGACGTCCACGAGGTGCTCGGCCGGATGCGGGGCTTCGCCGACGAGGTCCGCTCGGGCCGCTGGCTCGGCCACACCGGCCGGCGGGTCCGCAACGTCGTCAACATCGGCATCGGCGGCTCCGACCTGGGCCCGGCGATGGCGTATGAGGCGCTGCGGCCCTACACCGACCGGTCGATGACCTTCCGGTTCGTCTCCAACGTCGACGGGGCCGACATCGCCGAGGCGACCCGCGACCTGGACCCGGCCGAGACCCTGTTCATCGTCTGCTCCAAGACCTTCACCACCATCGAGACCCTGACCAACGCCCGCACGGCCCGGGCCTGGCTGCTGGACGCCCTCGGCGACGAGGCGGCCGTGTCCCGGCACTTCGTGGCCGTGTCGACCAACGCCGAGAAGGTGGCCGAGTTCGGCATCGACCCGGCCAACATGTTCGGGTTCTGGGACTGGGTCGGGGGCCGCTACTCCTACCCGTCGGCGATCGGGCTGTCGCTGATGGTGGCCATCGGCCCGGGCGGCTTCGACGAGCTGCTGGCCGGCTTCCACCTGATGGACGAGCACTTCCGCACCGCCCCGTTCGACCGCAACCTGCCCGTGCTGCTGGGGCTGCTCGGAATCTGGTACACCGACTTCTTCGGGGCCGAGACCCACGCCGTGCTCCCCTACAGCCAGTATCTCCAGCGCTTCCCGGCCTACCTCCAGCAGCTCGACATGGAGTCCAACGGCAAGTCGATCACCCTGCAGGGGACACCGGTGACCGTGCCGACCGGGCCGGTGGTCTGGGGCCAGCCCGGCACCAACGGCCAGCACGCCTTCTACCAGCTCATCCACCAGGGGACCGTGCTCGTCCCGAGCGACTTCATCGGCGTCTGCCGGCCCGCCGAGGTCGTCGGCGACCACCACGACCTGCTCATGGCCAACTTCCTGGCCCAGACCGAGGCCCTGGCCTTCGGCAAGACCCGCGAGGAGGTCGAGGCCGAGGGAGTCGCCGACGACCTCGCCCCCCACCGGACCTTCCCCGGCAACCGGCCCACCAGCACGATCCTCGCCCCCGAGCTGACCCCGTCGGTGCTCGGGCAGCTGACCGCCCTGTACGAGC
>DATABK010000178.1:0-3135 GCA_036259695.1 Actinomycetes bacterium
GACCAGACCGTCCGGCCAGCTGGGGGTGCTGGCCGGTCAGAGCGCTCGGCGCCGGCCCCGCCCGGCCACCATGCGGTACACGACCAGCAGGATGACGGCCCCGATGATCGCCGTCAGCCAGGTGCTGATGTCGAAGAACTCATCCACGGTGTCCCGGTTGAACAGCACCTGGGCCAGGAATCCGCCGAGGATGGCGCCGACGATCCCGATGATGATCGTCACTATGATGCCGCCCGGGTCGTCGCCGGGCAGGACCGCCTTGGCGACGGCGCCGGCGATCAGGCCGAGGACGATCCAACCGATGATGCCCATGGGTGTGGTTCCTCCCGCGTCAGTGGACGATGACGCAGATCTAGACCTCGCCGGTGGCTGGTTGGTTTCAGGGCCACTCGGGTAGTCGAAGAGGACGATGCCTACCGCTGTTGACACCACCGCCCTTCTGGACGCCCTGACCGAGCTGGCCCGGCAGGTGGCCGAGGCCCGGGCGAGCGCCCCCGCGCCCGGTGACCTCGGGCCGGCCCGGCGCCGCCGGCTGGCCTGGCACCTGGACGACTACCTGCTGCCACGGGTCCGCGACCTGGAGGCGCCGCTGGTCTGCGTGCTGCTCGGCTCCACCGGGGCCGGGAAGTCGTCGCTGCTCAACGGGCTGGCCGGGGCGGCCGTGAGCCCCAGCGGAGTGGTGCGGCCGACCACCATGCGGCCGGTGGTGCTGCTCGCCCCCGGGCAGGTCGACGCCTTCATGGCCGGCAAGGTGCTGGCCGCCCTGGCCGACGCCGACCGGCTCCAGCTGGTCGTCCACGACCGCGCCTTCCCCGAGATCGCCCTGGTCGACGCGCCCGACGTCGACTCGGTCGAGGCCGAGAACCGCCGCACCGCCGAGGAGCTGCTCCAGGCGGCCGACCTGTGCCTGTTCGTCACCACCGCCCAGCGCTACGCCGACTACGTGCCCTGGGAGTTCCTCCGCCAGGCCAAGGCCAGAGGGGTGCCGCTGCTGGTGGTGGTCAACCGCCTCCCCCGCCGCGAGGCCGACCAGCGGGCGGTGCTGGCCGACGCCCGGCGCCGCTTCGAGGAGGCCGGCCTGGGCACGGCCGGGCCGGGCGGCCGCGACCTGCCCATGCTCGGGGTGGTCGAGGGCGCCCGCGACCCGGCCACCGACGGCCTGGAGGCGTACGCCATCGAGCCGGTGCGCCAGGCCCTGGCCGAGCTGTCGGCCGACACCGCCGCCCTGACCGCGGTCAAGGCCCAGGCCCTGCGGGGCGCCCTGGCCGGCCTGCCCGCGGCCGTGGCCGACGTCGCCGCCGACCTCGAGGCGGACCGGCAGCGGACCGCCGCCCTGCGGGCCCCGGTGGAGCGGGCGTACACCGCCGAGCAGGAGCGGCTCCAGGACCGGCTGGCCGGCGGCGACTTCCTGCGCGGCGAGGTGATGCGCTCCTGGCAGGAGTTCGTCGGGGTCGGTGACGTCGGCCGCTGGCTGTCGTCGGGGATCGGGCGGGTCCGCTCCTGGGTGGCCCGCCAGTTCCAGCCGAACCGGGGCGCCCCCGAGCTCCAGCGGACCAAGGAGCAGGCGTTCGAGGAGCTGGTCGGGGCCCTGGTCCGCCACGCCGACGTCGCCGCCGGCCGCGCCGCCACCGAGTGGTCGGCCGACCCGGCCGGGGCGCTGCTGCTGGAGGCCAACCCCGGGCTGTGGGGGCACGGCCCCGAGCTCGAGGCCGAGGCACGGGCCCAGCTGACCCTGTGGCTGGCCCGGCTGACCAAGATGGTCGAGGAGCGGGGGCAGAGCCGGCGGGCGTTCGCGTTCGCGGCCTCGCTCGGGGTCAACGCCATCGGGGTGGTGGCCATGCTGGCCGTGTTCGCCCACTCGGCCGGTCTGACCGGCGGCGAGGTGGCGATCGCCGGCGGGACCGCGGTGCTCAACCAGAAGCTGCTCGAGGCCCTGATCGGCGAGGCCGCGGTGGCCGACATCATCCGGGCCGCCGAGCGCGACCTGCGCCGCACCCTGCGCTCGGCCCTGGAGAGCGACGCCCGCCGCTTCCTCGACCTGCTCACCCCGGCCGGCGAGGGCCCCGACGCGCTGCGCGCGGCCGCCGACCGGGTCCTGGCCGAGGCCGAGCGCCTGATCGCCAGCCTCGGCGGGGACCGGGCCCGTGGCTGACCGGAGGGGTTCGGGGAACTCCAGGGGGGTGCCCCGATGAGCAAGGGGGACCTCGGCGGGTGCCTGGAGGCGCTGGAGCGGGTGGCCGGGGCGGCCGAGCGGCTGGGGCTGGACGCCGGCCCGGCCCGGGACACCCTGGCCGCGGCCCGGACCCGGCTCGGCTTCCCGGGGACGGCGTTCGTGTGCGCCCTGGCCGGGGGCACCGGGGCCGGCAAGTCGAGCCTGCTCAACGCCCTGGCCACTCAGGAGGTGAGCCGCCCCGGGGCGACCCGGCCGGTGACCGCCGAGCCGGTCGCCTGGGTGCCGGCCGACGCCGCCGCCGAGCTCGGCCCGCTGCTGCGCTGGGTCGGGGTCGACAGGGTGGTCAGTCATCACGACCCTCGCTTCACCGACCTGTGCCTGCTCGACCTGCCCGACTACGACTCGGTCGAGGCCAGGCACCGGGCCACCGTCGACCAGGTCCTGCCCCGGGTCGACGCCGTCTGCTGGGTCCTGGACCCGGAGAAGTACAACGACCGGGTCCTCCACGAGGACTACCTCCAACCCCTGGCCCACCACGCCGACCGGGCGGTGTTCGTGGTCAACCGCCGCGACGTGATCGGCGACGACCGCCAGGTCGCCGCCCTCACCGCCGACCTTCGCCGGCGGCTGGAGGCCGACGGCATCTCCGGCCGGCCGGTGTTCGTGGTCTCGGCCGACCCGCCCGACGGCCAGGGCCACGGGGAGCTGGAGGAGCTGCGGGCCTGGCTGTCGGAGCGGCTCCAGGCCAAGGCGGTGGTGACCGAGCGGCTGGCCGCCGAATGCCGCCAGCGCGGGGTCGAGCTTGCCCGCCAGGCCGGCCTCGAGGGCGAGGACGCCAGCCGGCCCCTGGTCGGCGACGACGCCCGCCGCCAGGCCCGGCAGCGGGCGGTGGCCGCGGCCAGCTCGGCGGTCGACGTCGAGGGGGTGCGCCGAGCCTGCCGGCGCCGCACCCTGGCCGAGGC
>DATABK010000179.1:0-10368 GCA_036259695.1 Actinomycetes bacterium
GTGGAGGTTCGCGACCTGGTCAAGCGGTATCGCAAGGCCAAGAGCAACGCGGTGGACGGGGTGAGCTTCGCGGTCCGGCGGGGAGAGGTGTTCGGGCTGCTGGGCCCGAACGGGGCCGGGAAGACCACCACGGTCGGGATCCTGACCACCCGGGTGCGGCGGACCGGGGGCACGGCCAAGGTCGGCGGGGTCGACGTGGGTGACGACCCGGTGCGGGCCCGGCGGCTGGTCGCGGTCGTGCCCCAGCGCAACAACCTCGACCGGTCCCTGTCGATCCGCCAGAACCTGCTCTTCCACGCCGCCTACCACGGGGTCCCGGCCGCCGAGCGGTCCCGGCGGGCGAACCAGCTGCTGGAGGAGTTCGGGCTGGAGGACCGGGCCGACGACAAGCCGGACATGTTCTCGGGCGGCCAGGCCCAGCGGGTCATGGTGGCCAGGGCGCTGATGCACGCCCCCGAGGTGCTGTTCCTGGACGAGCCGACCACCGGGCTGGACCCGGCGGCCCGCCTGTTTGTCTGGGACCGGGTCGGTGACCTCAAGACCCGGGGGGTGACGGTGGTCCTGACGACCCATGCCATGGACGAGGCGGCCACCCTGGCCGACCGGGTCGGGATCATGGACCACGGCCGGCTGCTCGCCCTTGACACCCCGGCCGCCCTGACCCGTGGGCTGCCCGGCCGGACCACCCTGGAGGTCGCGGTCACCCTTGACGGCACCCCGGCCGAGGGGCTGGTCGCCGACCTCGGCGCCCTGGAGGGCGTGGAACGGGTCGAGCAGGTCGCCACCGCCGGCCCGCCCCCCGGCCCCCCGGCCGGACCCGGCGCCTCACGCGAGCTGCGGGCTCGGCTCTACCTCACCGGGGACGCGCCGCTGCTGGTGGCGCCGGTGGCCGCCCTGGTGGCCGGGCATCAGGCGCAGCTCACCGACGTGGCCATCGGCGCTCCCAGCCTCGAGGACGTGTTCATCGCCCTCACCGGGAGGGCGCTGCGATGAGCGCCACGACCAGCCCGGTCACCACTCCTACCGGGCCGCGGGCGGCCGCCGGGCCGGCCAGGGCGTTCCTGGCCGTGCTCTGGCGCGACCTGTACGTGACCGGCCGCGAGCTGCCGGTGTTCCTGGCCCAGGTGGTCCTCCAGCCGCTGTTCCTGCTGTTCGTCTTCGGCAAGGTCCTCACCGACCTCGGCTTCGCCCAGGGCGGCTACACCCGGGTCCTGTTCCCCGGCATCGTCGCCCTGACGGCGACCGTCACCGGGCTCCAGAGCACCGCCTTCCCGCTGGTGATCGACTTCAGCTTCACCAAGGAGATCGAGGACCGGCTGCTGGCCCCGCTCCCGGTGGGGATGGTGGCCGTCGAGAAGGTGGTCTTCGCCAGCCTCCGGGCCCTGCTGGCGGCGCTGGTGATGCTGCCCATCGGGGTCTGGGTGCTCGGCTCGGTCCCGTGGCGGGCCAGCGGCGTCCCGCTGTTCGTGACCATCCTGCTGCTCGGCTGCCTGGTCGGGTCGTGCCTCGGCCTGGTCATGGGCACGGCCGTGCCCGCCAACCGCATCAACGTCATGTTCGCCCTGGTCCTCACCCCACTGCTGTTCACCGGGGCGAGCCAGTACCCGTGGGCGTCGCTGGAGCACCTGCGCTGGTTCCAGGTGGTGACGGCCCTCAACCCGCTCACCTACGTCAGCGAGGGCATGCGGGCCGCCCTGGTGCCCGACGTCCCCCACATCCGGCCCTGGGTGTCGGTGCTGGTCCTGGTGGTGACGATCGTGGTGTCGCTGGGCGTCGGCATCCGCCTGTTCCTGCGCCGGGCCATCGACTGACCCCGGCGCCGGCCTCAGCCGGGACGGATCGGGCGGCGCGGGCGGCGCTGGCCTGACGACGGCGGGCCGGGGGCCGGGGCCTCCGCGTTGCCGGGCGGGGTGGCCAGGACCCGGCGGAGGGCGGCGAACAGCTCGGTCGGGGAGGCGGTGACGGTGGTGGCCCCGGCGGCGAGGGCGTCCTGGCGGTCGAGCTCGGCCCGGCGGGCGCTGGTGTAGACGAGGACCGGCTGGTCCTGCTCGGCCTCCTTGAGCTGGCGGAGCAGGGCCAGGCCGGCGTGGGAGCGGAACTCGCCGTCCTCGGAGCGGCCGAGGTCGGTGACGATGGCCCGCACCCCGCGGCGCAGGGAGAGGACGTCCATGGCCTCAGCCGTCGACCGGGCGACCAGCACCTCCAGGCCGTCGTCGCGCAGCTTGGCCACCTCGAGGGCGGCGGCGTCGGGGTTGTCGTCGACCCACAGGATGGTCGCCCGTTCCGCCCCGGCGGCCGGTGTCCCCGGCGTCGGGGCCTCGGCCTCGGTCCCGGGTGGCGCGCCGGGCGCGGCCGGCGGGCCGGACGGGACGGCCACGCTCTGGGCGGCCAGCTGGCTGGCCATGTGGGTCTGGAGGTCGGTGACCTGCCGGCGGAGCTGCTCGGTGGCCTCCTCGACCGACAGCTCGACCCCGCCGACCTTGACCGTGAAGCCGCGGGTCCGCATGGCCTTGCGCAGGTCGGCGACCACACCCGGGATGTGCGGGATCACCCTGATGAGCAGCACGGCGACCAGCAGCGGCCACAGCAGGCTCCCGATGGCCTCGATGATCCTGGCCGCGGTCATCCGCCACCCACCTCGTTCCTCCTCGTCCTCGGATGCGGAAATGTCGCGACCGGCGGCCGAATCCTGATCGCGCCCGCACCGGCGGTCAAGGGGTCCGGTGGGTCGGTCCGGCCGGTAATTCGGGTGCGACCCGGCATCCCGGCGCCCACACTGGCCGCATGGACCTCGACCTGCTCGGCTGGGACGGCGACCGCGCCGGCCAGTTCGCGCCCTGGGCGGAGGCCGGCCACCGGCCCGGCCGGGTGATCGCCGCCCACCGGGGCGGCGACCTGGTCGCGACCGAGGCCGGCGAGCTGCTCGCCCAGGCCACCGGCCGCCTGCGCCACCTGGCCGGGCCGAGTGTGGCCGGCCTGCCGGCGGTCGGCGACTGGGTGGCCGTCCGCGACGGCCGCATCCACGCGGTGCTCCCCCGCCGCACCGCCGTGACCCGCCGCATGGCCGGGTCGGCGACCGCCGAGCAGGTCCTGGCGGCCAACGTCGACCTGGTGATGGCCGTGGTCGCCCCCGGGCGTGACGCCAACCCGCGCCGGGTCGAGCGCCTGCTCGCCCTGGCCTGGGAGAGCGGCGCCCAGCCGGTGGTGGTGCTCGGCCGGGCCGACCTCTGCCCCGACTGGGGCACCGACGTGGCCACCGAGCTGGCCGCCCTGGCCGCGGTCGCCCCCGGCGTCCGGGTGCTCGCCCTCAGCTGCTACACCGGCGAGGGGGTGGACGAGATCGCGGCCATGCTCACCCCCGGCCGCACCGCGGTGCTGCTCGGCTCCTCCGGGGTCGGCAAGTCCACCCTGGTCAACCGCCTGGCCGGCCGCGACCTGCTGGCCACCGGCGAGATCCGGGACGACGGCAAGGGCCGCCACACCACCACCACCCGCCAGCTGGTCCTCCTGGCCGGAGGCGGCCTGGTCATCGACACCCCCGGCCTGCGCGAGCTCGGCCTCTGGAGCGGCGGGACCGGGACCGCGGCCGCCTTCGACGACGTGGCCGCCCTGGCCGCCGAGTGCCGCTTCGACGACTGCCGGCACCGGACCGAGCCCGGCTGCGCCGTCCTGGAGGCGCTGGAGGACGGCCGGCTGCCGGCCGAGCGGTTCGCCGCCTGGGAGAAGCTCCAGCGCGAGCTGGCCTGGGTCGCGCAGCGGACCGACCCGCTGGCCGCCGCCAACCGGCGCCGTCACGTCCGGGCCATCAGCCGGTCCGTCAGGGCCAACAAGCTCCACCGCGGTCGCGACTGACCCGGTCGCCTAGCGGTCGGCGCGCTCCAGGCCGGCGGCGGCCGCTCCCTGCTCGAGGGCCTCCAGGCCGAAGGCGTCCACCGGGCCGAGCGCGCCGGTGCCGGGGATGCCGGCGGTGGCGGCCCGCTGCGCGCCCCAGGCGAGCAGGCCGGCGGTGAGCGTGTAGGGATCGGGCCCGCGCAGGTGGACCTGGGCCAGCTCCCGCCCCTCGGCGTCGCTGGCCACGGCCACGATCAGCGACCCGCCGCGGCGCCTGGCCGCCTCGTCCGGCCCCTGGCCGGTCCGGCCCAGCAGCCTCCCGGTCGCCGCCCGGGTCAGGGCCCGCGCCCCGGGCACCCGGGCCAGCGGCGCCCCCACCGCCGAGAGCGCCTGCAGCGCCCTGGACCGCCGCCCGAACCACCCCAGGTAGACCTGGACCTCCCGCAACCCGGGAGCGACCCGCGGCAGGGCGAGATGCTCGCTGCCCCCATAGCTCACCCCGAGCCAGTCCCGCCCCCCGATCGGGAACGCCCGCACCCGCCGGGCGAGTCGCTCCCGCCGCAGCCGCCCATCCCGCCAGGCGAACCCGGGCTCCAGCAGCAGCCCGGCGCCCGACGCCGCCGTCCCGCTGCTGAACCCTCCCCCGCCGGCCACGAAGTAGCCGACGGTGACCCGGGCCACCCGCCCGGGCCCCGGGCCGCCCGGGGCGGGTGCCGCTCCCCCATCCGGCAGGACCAGCGGCTCGCCGGCGTCGACCAGGGCGAGGGCACCGGCCAGGTTCCCGGGAACGAAGTCGTACCCGAACGCCGGGACCAGGGCGCAGCGGCCGACGGCCCTGGGGCCGAACTCCTCGAACACGCGGCGGAGGAACGGCGGCTCGCCGGTCGCGTCCAGGTAGGTGGCGCCGGCGTCGACGGCCGCCCTGACCGCCGGCTCCCCCCGGGTCAGGAACGGCCCAACGGTGCTGACCAGCACGTCGTCCCGGCCGACGAGGTCGCGGACGCTCGCCGGCCGCCCCGTGTCCGCCTCCGCGACCGGCAGACCCCCGAGCCGCCCGGCCAGCGCCTCCAGCCGCCCCCGGTCACGCCCGGCCAGCACCGGCCTGACCCCGGCGGCCGCCATTTCCTCGGCCGTCAGCCGACCGGTGTACCCGGTGGCCCCGAACAGCACCACCCGCCTCTCCCTGGAGCCCTCCGGCGGCATGGCGGGTCAGCCGTCGCCGCCGCCGTCGCCGCCGTCGCCGAAGCGGAAGCCGACGACGATGGTGACGGTGGAGCCCCGGCCGACGGTCGAGCCGGCCTGCGGGCTCTGGAGGACGACCCGGCCGACCTGCTGGGGGTCGCGGACGGGGACCTGTTGCTGGTTGACCCCGAGGCCGGCGGCCTGGAGCTGGGCCCGGGCGACCCGGACCCGGCGGCCGATCACGTCCGGGACCTGCACCTGGGCCGGCTGGGCCTGGGTGGTGGGCGGTGGGGTGGTCGGCGGCGCGGTGGTGGTCGGCAGCCGCGAGGTGGTCGGGAGCTGGGAGGTCGAGGTCTGGAGGGCGGTCGTGTCGACCCGCCGGGCCGTGGTGGCCGTGGGCAGGGTCGGGGCCACCTCCGTCTGGGGCAGCCCGTCGACCAGCCGCGAGACCGTGAACGCGACCCCGACGGCCAGGGCCACCAGCCCCAGCGGCACCAGCACCCACAGCCACCAGCGCCGCCGGCCCGGCGGCGGCTCGCTGTGGCGGGCGGCCCGGCCGGCCGTCACCGTCCCGGTCATGGCCGAGGTCGCGTCGCCGGCCCCGCCCGCGTAGCCGGCCAGGGGCGGCAGCATCGTGGTCGCCATGGCCGCCGTGGCCGCCCCGGCGCCGGCGGCCGCGACCCGCTGCCCGGTCCTGACCCGCTCCAGGTCGGCCCGGAACTCGGCCGCGGTCTGGTAGCGGTCCTCGGGGCGCTTGGCCATCGCCTTCAGGCAGACCGCCTCCAGCGAGGGTGGGATGTCGGGGTTGAGCAGCCGGGGAGGGGCCGGGTCCTCGCGGACGTGCCGGTAGGCGATGGCCACCGGGGTCGCCCCCCGGAACGGCACCGTGCCGGTGAGCATCTCGTACAGGCAGCAGCCGAGCGAGTACAGGTCGCTGCGGTAGTCGACCGCCTGGCCCTGGGCCTGCTCGGGCGAGAGGTACTGGGCGGTGCCGAGCATGGCCGCCGTCTGGGTGACCGCCTCCCCGGCGGCCGCCCTGGCGATCCCCAGGTCCATCAGCTTCACCCGGCCGTCGGGCATGAGCATGATGTTGGCCGGCTTGACGTCCCGGTGGACCAGGCCGCGGGCGTGGGCGGCGGCCAGGGCGGCGCAGACGTCGGCGCAGATCTCGGCCGCCCGGTCCGGGTACAGCGGCGCCTCGGCCCGGATCACGTCCTTGAGGGTCCGGCCGTCCACGTACTCCATGACGATGAAGTGGGTGCCGTTCTCGGAGCCGGTGTCGTAGACGGCGACCACCCCGGGGTGCGAGAGGCTGGCCGCGGCCTGGGCCTCGCGCCGGAACCGGTGGGCGAAGTCGGGGTCGTGGGCGTGCTGGGCCAGCGGCACCTTGATGGCCACCCGGCGGGCCAGCAGCCGGTCGCGGCCCTCGAACACCTCGGCCATGCCGCCCGCGCCGAGCAGACGGCCAACCTCGTAGCGGTCCAGGAGCACCTGGGGGTGGGTGGTCATGGCGTCAGCAGCTTATACGTCCCGGTATGCGGGCGTTGGTAACAGCACGACGAGGGACGGTGAACGGCCGACCGGGTCACCCGCCGATGGCACGCTCCAGGAGGTCGCTGACCAGCTTGGGGTTGGCCCGGCCGCGGGTCTCGCGCATGACCTGGCCGACCAGGGCGCCGAGCACGCCGCGCTTGCCGCCGCGGAACTTGTCGGCCAGGTCGGGGTTGGCGTCCACCACCCGCCGGACCACGGCCTCGAGCTCGCCGGTGTCGGAGATCTGGGCCAGGCCCTTGCGCTCGACGATGGTGGCCGGCGACGCCTCCGAGCTGAACATCTCGGCCAGCACGTCCTTGGCCGCGGTCGCCGACACGGTTCCGGCGGCCAGCAGGTCGAGCAGCTCCCCGAGCCGCTCCGGCCCCACCGGGTTGGACGCCATGGTGTGCCCGAACTCCCGCAGGCCGCGCTGGAGCTCGCCCATCACCCACCCGGCCACGACCCTCGGGTCCCGTCCCGGCATCGACCGGGGGGCTAGGCTTGAGCCCCCGGGACCCCCCACCACGGCCTGGAAGTAGGCCAGGACCTCGGGGTCGCGGACCAGCCAGCCGACCTCCTTGACGGGCAGGCCGGTGGTCTCGGCCAGCCGGGCCCGCTGCTCGGCCGGGAGCTCGGGCAGCTCGGCCCGGAGGCCCTCGACCCACGCGCCCGTGGCCTCGATGGGGACCAGGTCGGGCTCGGGGAAGTAGCGGTAGTCGGTGGCGAACTCCTTGGACCGCATCGGCTCGGTCCGCCCGGCCCCCTCGTCCCAGTGGCGGGTCTCCTGGGTCAGCTTGCCGCCCTCGGCCAGGACCCGGCGCTGCCGCTCGGCCTCGTAGGCGACCGCCCGGTAGAGGCTGCGCAACGAGTTGAGGTTCTTCAGCTCGACCTTGGTGCCGAACTCGGCGTGCCCGACCGGCCGGATGGACACGTTCACGTCGAACCGCATCGACCCTTCCTCGAGCTTGGCGTCCGACACCCCGAGGGTCAGCAGCACCGCCCGCAGCTCCTCGGCATACGCCCGGGCCTCCTCGGCCGAGCGCAGGTCGGGCTCGGACACGATCTCGACCAGCGGGATCCCGGCCCGGTTGTAGTCGACCAGGGAGTAGTCGGCGCCGTGGATGCGACCGGTGGCCCCGACGTGGAGGGTCTTGCCGGTGTCCTCCTCCAGGTGGACCCGGGTGATCCCGACCCGCCGGACCTCGCCCTCCACGTCCACATCCAGCCAGCCGTCGACGCACAGCGGCTCGTCGTACTGGGAGATCTGGTAGTTCTTGGGCATGTCCGGATAGAAGTAGTTCTTGCGGTGGAACTGGGAGCGCTCGGCGATCCGGCAGTGCAGGGCCAGCCCGATCCGGGCCGCGAACTCGACCGCCCGGCCGTTGGCCACCGGCAGCGACCCCGGCTCGCCAAGGCAGACCGGGCACACCTGGGTGTTGGGCTCGGCCCCGAACGTGGTCGGGCAGGCGCAGAACATCTTGGTCGCGGTGCCGAGCTCGCAGTGGGTCTCGATCCCGATGACCGTCTCGTACCGGCGGGTCCCGACCTCCTCGGCGACAGCGGCGGTCACGAACGCACCTCCTCGAGACGGACCGGCCGCGTGGGGAGGCCGAGGTCCTGCTCGAACGCCCAGGCGGCCCGGAGCATGGTGGCCTCACCCAGGGCCGGGGCGATCAGCTGGAGCCCGACGGGCAGCCCGTCCGACAGGCCCGCCGGCACCGAGACGGCGGCGTTGCCGGCCAGGTTGACCGGAATGGTGAACACGTCGTTGAGGTACATGGCCAGCGGGTCGTCGGCCTTCTCGCCGATCGGGAAGGCCACCGTCGGCGCGGTCGGCCCGACCAGCAGGTCGAAACGCCCGTAGGCGTCGTCGAGCTCGCGGCGGACCAGGGTCCGGACCTTCTGGGCCTGCCCGTAGTAGGCGTCGTAGTAGCCGGCCGACAGCGCATAGGTGCCGAGCATGACCCGCCGCTTCACCTCGGCCCCGAACCCGGCCTGGCGGGTCCGCTGCATCATGTCGACCACGTCGGCCGAGTCCTTGGCCCGCAGCCCCCACCGGACCCCGTCGTAGCGGGCCAGGTTGGAGGAGCACTCGGCCGGGGCGATCAGGTAGTAGGCCGACAGGGCGTACTCGAACGACGGCAGCGAGCACTCCTCGAGCCGGGCCCCGAGCCGCTCCAGCCGGTCAAGGCCCTCGCGGACCCGGGCCAGCACGCCCGGCTCGGTGCCCTCCAGGAACAGCTCCTTGACCACCCCGACCCGCAGGCCCTCCACCCCCTCGGTGAGCCCGGAGGTGAAGTCGACGGGCGCGTCGGGGATGGAGGTCGAGTCCATCGGGTCGTGGCCGGCGACCGTCTCCAGCAGGGTGGCGGCGTCGCGCACGTCGCGCGCGAACGGCCCCACCTGGTCGAGGGAGGACGCGAAGGCGATCAGGCCGTAGCGGCTGACCAGCCCGTAGGTCGGCTTGACACCGACGATGCCGCACAGGGCGGCCGGCTGGCGGATCGAGCCGCCGGTGTCGGTACCGATCCCGAGCGGGGCCTGCCCGGCGGCGACCGCCGCCGCCGACCCGCCGCTGGAGCCGCCCGGCACCCGGGAGGTGTCCCACGGGTTGCGGGTCGGCCCGAACCCGGAGTTCTCGGTGGAGGAGCCCATGGCGAACTCGTCCATGTTGGTCTTGCCGAGGATCACCACCCCGGCGTCGCGGAGCCGGCTGACGACCGTGGCGTCATAGGGCGGCACGAACTCGTCCAGGATCCTCGACCCGGCGGTGGTCCGGACCCCCTTGGTCACCAGCACGTCCTTGAGGGCCAAGGGGACCCCGGCCAGGGGGCCGAGCCGCTCCCCCCGCTCCCGGGCCGCGTCGACCCTGCGGGCGTCGGCCAGGGCCTGGTCGCCGGTGACGGTGAGGAAGGCGTGCAGTCGCTCGTCGGTGGCCGTGATCCGTTCCAGGGCGGCCTCGGTGGCCTGGACGGCCGTGGCCCGCCCATCGGCGAACCGTTCGGCCAGCTCGTGCGCGGTCAGGTCGGCCAGCGACTCCGCCGCGCCGTCCGCTGGGCTCATGGTGCCTCCTCGATGATCCTCGGCACCTTGAACCGGTCCTGCTCGACCTCGGGGGCCGTGGACAGCGCCTCCTCCCGGGTCAGGCAGGGCCCGGGCACGTCGTCGCGCCACGCGTTCACCCTGGGCAGGGGGTGGGCGGTGGGCGGCACCCCCTCGGTGGGCAGCCGCCTGATCTTGTCGGCCTCCTCCAGGATCACCGACAGCTGCGCCTGGAAGCGGTCGAGCTCCTCATCGGTCAGGGCGAGGCGGGCGAGACGGGCGACGTGCTCGACGTCAGCACGGCTGATCGGCATGGACGATTCCTTCGAACGTTCCGGCGGTCAGCCGAGTCTACCGTCGCCCCTCCGAGGGCTGCCTGGGGATTTCCACCGCCAGCTCGACCACGAACCCGTCCGGGTCCTCGACGTGCAGGGTCCGGTGGCCCCAGGGCCGGTCCACCGGCCCCTTGAGGACGGTCGCGCCGGCCGCCCGGAGCCGCTGGGCCTCGGCGTCCACGTCCTCGACCAGGAACACGACCTCCCCGCCGGGCTCGACCGGCCGGCCCGTCCCCTGCCCGGTCAGCTCCTCGAGGCGGTTCCGGTCGTACAGCCCGAACTTCGCCCCCTGGGTGGCGAACTCGACATAGCCGTCCCCCTGCAGCTTGAACGGCACGCCGATCACGTCGCGGTAGAACGCGACCGAGCGCTCGAGGTCCCCCACGAACAAGATCACGTACCCGAGACGGTCCACGGGCACATTCCACCATCAGCCCTGCGACCC
>DATABK010000180.1:0-10876 GCA_036259695.1 Actinomycetes bacterium
GACGGGGTCATCTCCTCCAGGGGCGCGACCAACTTCGCCCAGCCGGCCTGGCGCGGCTTCGACGTCCGGGGCGCCCTGGAGGCCCGCCTGGGCCTGCCGGTGGTCTACAACAACGACGCCAACGCGGCCGCCCTCTACGCCCACCACGTCCGCTTCGGGGACAAGGCGGCCGGCCACTCCTCGGTCTCGGTCATCGTCGGGACCGGGCTCGGCGGCGGGGTGATCGAGGCCGGGCGGGTCGTCAAGGGGGTGGCCGGCATGGCCGGGGAGCTGGGCCACGTCCAGATCCCCACCCACGGCCTGCTGGCCGAGGGCCAGCCCCTGCCCACCTGCAACTGCGGCTTCGTCGGCGACGCCGAGAGCATCGCGTCGCTGACCGGGATCGAGAAGAACCTCCTCCCCTACTGGCTGACCCGGTTCGAGAACCACGAGCTGAGCCGGGTCGGGGACCTCAGGCAGGCGGCCAAGATGGTCCGGGCCCTCGGGGAGCGGGAGGACCCGCTGGCCCTGCGCATCTTCGAGCAGCAGGCGATGGCCATCGGGCGGCTGTTCACCATCGCGGCCAACTACAGCGACCCCGACACCTATTTCCTGGGCGGCGGGGTGGTCGAGACGACCCCCAGGTTCCGGCAGTGGTTCCTGGGCAAGGTGCGCGAGCACACCGCCCTGCGGGAGGAGCAGGCCAGGGTGGCCACCCTGGCCCTGGTCCCCGACCTGGACATGGCCGGGGCCCGGGGGGCCGCGATCGCCGCCCTGGACGCGCTTCAGGCCCCGGTCCGGGCCAGGACCTCGCTGTAGAGGCGGAGGTAGCCCTCGGCCATCCTCCCGGCCGAGAAGCGTTCCTCGGCGGTCCGGCGGCACTCGGCCGGGTCGATCTCGGCCGTCCGGAGCATGAGCTGGGCGAACTCGGACTCGTCGTCGGCCAGGAAGCCGTTGCGGCCGTGGTCGATGATCTCCGGCAGGGCCCCCCGCCGGGCCGCGATCACCGGGGTGCCGCAGGCCAGGGCCTCGATGGCCGCCGTCGCCCCCGGCTCCTCCCAGGAGATCGGCATCAGCACCGCCCGGGCCCGGCCGACCAGGTCGTCCTTGGCGGGCCCGCCGACCGCGCCCACCCAGCGGATCCGCTCCCCGTCCTCGAACGGCTGCACCGCCTCCAGGTAGTGGCGCAGGTCGCCGTAGCCGTGCAGCGGGCTGGCCGGGTCCTCGAGGGCGGCGGACAGCCCGGCCGGCGAGGCCACGCCGGCCACCGGGCCGGCCATGACCAGCGGCAGCCCCAGCTCCTTGCAGATCCGGGCGGCCACGGCCTGGCCCTTGAACGGGGTGATGCGCCCGAAGACCAGGTAGTCCTCACCCTTGTCGGCCTGGAACCGGTGGGCGGCCAGGTCGACGCCGAGGTGGACGGCGCCAAGGCTCTGGGCCTGGAGGTTGGCCGGGGCGGTGCGGAGCTGGGCGTTGGAGACGCCGTTGAAGAACACCCGCCCGCCGCCGTCGAAGGAGCCGTAGAACTCGGGGTGCTTGCGCAGGTCCCAGTGGAGGGTCTGGAGGACCGGCGGGGCTGTGTGATGGAGCGCCCCGAGCACGCTCGGCCCCACCACCTCCAGGTGGTCGTGGACCAGGTCGATGTCGGGCCGCTCGCGCAGGGTCTGGAGCACGGTCGCCATGTGGGCGTGGGTGATGCCCATGACCTGGGCGTACGGCCCGGCCAGGCGCCCGAACTGGCCGTCGGGGAAGGCGCTTCGGCGGTCGTCGACCTCGATGGTGCTCTCCTCGACGGTGCACAGCACCACCTCGACCCCCCGCGCCCGCAGCTCCGGGATCAGGGTGGCGAGGACGTTCTCGATGCCCCCGTAGTCCGGTGGCGGCACCGGCAGCCACGGACCGGCGTTGATCAAAACGGTCGGCGTCATCCAGATCCCGCAACTTCGCTTGTTTCGGACCCGGCCCATGTTGCCACTGCCGCCCCGGTCAAACCTAGGCCCTGGGGAACCGGAGGATGCGGTCGTCGTCGGCGGCCGGATCGCCGCGACCGTCGCGGTTGCTGGTCAGGACCCAGAGGGCGCCGTCGGCGGCCACGGCCACGTGGCGCAGCCGGCCGTAGGACCCGGTCAGGAGGGCCGCCGGCTCGCCGCTGCCGCCGGTGGCGTCCAGGGGGACGGTCCACAGGCGGGTGCCCCGGAGGGCGGCCACGTACAGGGTGTCGCCGGCGATGGCGGCCCCGCTGGGCGACGCCTGGGAGGTCGGCCAGGTGACCAGCGGGTCCCGGAACCGCGACCCGCCGCCGGTGCCCTCGACCTCCGGCCAGCCGTAGTTGCCGCCCCTCTCGATCAGGTTGATCTCGTCGACCCGGTTCTGCCCGAACTCGGTGGCGAACAGCCGCCCCTGGCCGTCCCAGGCCAGCCCCTGGACGTTGCGGTGCCCGAGGGTCCACACCGGCGACCCCGGGTCGGGGTTGTCGGCGGGGATGCTCCCGTCCGGCCGCAGTCTGAGGATCTTGCCGCCGAGGCTCCCCGGGTCCTGGGCGTTGCCCCGCTGGGCGGCGTCGCCGGTCCCGGCGTACAGCATCCCGTCGGGTCCGAAGGCGATCCGCCCGCCGTTGTGGATGCCGGCCCTCGGGATCCCGTCCACCAGCACCTCGACCTGCCCGCCACCGAGCCGGAAGCGCACGATCCGGTTGTCCGACTGGGCGCTGAAGTAGGCGTAGACCAGTTGGTCACGCTCGAAGTCGGGCGAGACGGCCACCCCCAGCAGCCCGCCCTCGCCGCCCGCGACCACCCCGGGCACGGTCCCGACCTCGGCCGCCTCGGTCCCCGGCCCGACCCGCAGGATCCGCCCGCTGTCCCGCTCCGAGACCAGCGCGTTCCCGTCGGGCAGGAAGGCCAGGCCCCACGGGGCCTCCAGGCCGCTGGCCACCACCTCGGCCTCGCCGAACCCGGCCCCGATCCCCGGCTCCCCACCCGGGTCGGCCTCCCCCACCCCGGGGACCACCCCACACCCGGCCAGCACCAGGCAGGCCAGCAGCAGTGCAGGAACCGAACGCGGATGCGACCTCATCGGGGCATGGTGCCCACCGGCCGCTCAAGCCGCCATAAGGGAACCGGTCAGGCGACCAGGCCCTGGCTGCGGAGCGCAATCTGCAGGTCGTGGGGGTTGGAGGCGACGCCGAGGGCGTCGTCGAGCTCGATCAGGCCATCGCGGTACAGGGCGATGAGGTGCTGGTCGAAGGTCTGCATGCCGTAGAAGCCGCTCTCGGCCATGATCGAGGTGAGGTCGCCGGTGCGGTCGGGGTCGGCGATGGCCTCGGCGGTGCGGCCGGTGTTGACCATGACCTCGAGGACGGCGATCCGGCCCCCGTCGCCGGACCGGCGGACCAGGCGCTGGCCGACGATGCCGCGCAGGGCCGCGGCCAGCGACAGCCGGACCTGGCGCTGCTGGAAGGGCGGGAACAGGTCGATGCAGCGGTTGACGGTCTCGGCGGTGTCGGTGGTGTGGAGGGTGGAGAGGACGAGGTGGCCGGTCTCGGCCGCGGTCAGGGCGTTCTTGAGGGTCTCGGCGTCGCGGATCTCGCCGACCAGGATGACGTCGGGGTCCTGGCGCATGGCGGCCCGCATGGCCACGGTGAAGTCGTCGGTGTCGACCCGGACCTCGCGCTGGTTGATCATGCCGAGCTTGTCAGCGTGGAGGACCTCAATAGGGTCCTCGATCGTCACGATATGGACAGCCCGGTTGGCGTTGATGTGGTCGATCATGGCCGCCAGAGTGGTCGTCTTGCCCGAGCCGGTCGGGCCGGTGACCAGGATCAGGCCGCGGGGCTGCTCGGCCAGGCGGGCGATCACCGGGGGCAGGCCCAGCTCCTCGATGGACATCGCCCCCTCCTGGACCCGCCGCAACACCATCCCGACCGAGCCGCGCTGGCGGAAGGCGTTGACCCGGAACCGGCCCACCCCCGGCAGCGAGTAGGCGAAGTCGGCCTCGTTGGTCTTCTGGAACTGGTCGAGCAGGTCGGGGCGGATGAGCTCGCGGAGCAGCTTGTCGGCCGCCTCCGGGGTGAGGGTGGGGGCATCCAGGACGACCAGGCGCCCGTCCACCCGCATGCGCGGCGGCGACCCTACCTTGAGGTGCAGGTCAGAGCCCTTCGCGGCGACCAGCGCCTCCATCCAGGCCATCATGCTCGACACCGCTCGATCTCCCCCTTCCGGGGGCGCACGCCTGTTGCAGGCACCCCTTGAACGGGTCGGCCCCTGCCGGGCATCGCTTGAGCGGCCGGAATGGTTGGAGGCGCGCCGGCGTGGGAGGATTCCGGCGTAGTCCCAGACCCGGAAACGACCAGGAGGCCTCCCCAATGGCCGGCTCGATGACCGAGATCCCCGTCAACGGCGACGCGGTTCCCGCCTACATCTCCCTGCCCCCGTCGGGCAGCGGGCCGGGTGTCGTGGTCATCCAGGAGTGGTGGGGGCTGGTCCCCCACATCCGCGACGTGGCCGACCGGCTGGCCGCCCAGGGATTCGTGGCCGTCGCCCCCGACCTGTACCGGGGCAAGGAGACCACCGAGCCCGACGAGGCCGGCAAGCTGGTCATGGAGATGCAGCTGGAGCAGGCGGCCAAGGACATGGCGGCCGCGGTCGACGCCCTGCTGGCCATGCCCGAGACCACCGGCCAGGGGGTCGGGGTGGTCGGCTTCTGCGTCGGGGGCGGGCTGGCCCTGTTCCTGGCCTCGCGCAAGCCCGAGGTGACGGCGGTCGTCTGCTACTACGGCTTCCCCAGGGAGGGCATGCAGTGGGACCTGTCGGCGGTCAAGGCGGCTGTGCTCGGCCACGCCGCCGAGCACGACGACTTCGCCCCGCCCGAGGTCATTGAGCGGATCGAGCGCGAGCTGCGCGACGCCGGGGTGGACGTGACCTTCCACCACTACCCGGGCACCAGCCACGCCTTCTTCAACGACGACCGGCCCGAGGTCCACGACGCCGAGGCGGCCGACACCTCCTGGCGGCGGACCCTCGAGTTCCTCCGCGCCCACCTCGGAGAAACGGCCTGAGCCGGTCGATGGTCGGGTATGCTGACCCGCGAAGGGGAGTAGTCCAGCGGGGCCGGTGCCCCGACGAGCACGCCGTCAGGACGGTGGGCGCCAGCGCCCACCCGGCGCCTCACCCGGGTCGCGGGCGGACGAGACCTTCGTGCCGTCTGGCGTCCCTGCCGGGGCCCGACCGAGCCGGAGGATTTCTTGGCAGCTGAGCCCGAGCAGATCACCGCCCCAACCAAGCGCGGGCCGGTGTCGCTGGCCCTGGCCGTCGTGGCCTGCCTCCCCGGCGCCTACCTCGGCCTGGCCGAGCTGTTCCACATCCCCCACCCCGAGCTGGCCCCGCCGCTTCTGGCCCTGACCTACGGGGTGGCCGTGATCGGGGCGGCGTTCGTGCTCGCCTGGGCGGCCGAGGCCGCCCAGCTGGACGTGTCGGCCAGCCTGGCCATCGGCGTCCTGGCCCTGATCGCGGTCCTCCCCGAGTACGCGGTCGGCTTCGTGTTCGCCTGGAAGGGCGGCAACGACTTCAGCCGGTACGGCTACGACTGCAAGGCCCCCGACGCCGAGGGGACCTCGAACTGCGCCCTGGTCCTGGCCAATATGACCGGGGCCAACCGGTTGCTGATCGGCATCGGCTGGTCGCTGATCGTGTTCATCGCCTACTGGCAGTGGCGGCGACGGGGGGAGCGGCGCGGGCGGCACGCCGGCGTGACCATGGACCGGTCCAAGGCGGTCGAGCTGGCCTACCTCTCGGTTGCCTGCGCCTACTGCCTGACCCTGCCCCTGCGGCGCAGCGTGACCCTGCTCGACGCGGTCATCCTGGTCAGCATCTTCATCGCCTACACCCTGCGGATCTCCAAGGCGCCCCAGACCCATCCCGACCTGATCGGCCCGGCGGCCTGGATCGGGGAGATGAGCAAACGGGCCCGCCGGACCAGCGTGCTGTCCATGTTCGCCTTCGCCGGGATCGTCATCCTGCTGGTCGCCGAGCACTTCGCCGAGTCGCTGGTGGAGACCGGGACCGAGTTCGGCGTGAGCGAGTTCCTGCTCGTCCAGTGGCTCGCCCCCCTGGCCTCGGAGGCGCCGGAGCTGCTGGTGGTGGCCCTGTACGCCTGGCGGCTGAAGACCAGCGAGGCCCTCACGGCGGTCGTCTCCTCCAAGATCAACCAGTGGACGCTGCTGGTCGGGACCCTGCCGCTGGTGTTCGCGATCTCGTCGGGCAGCCTGCACGGCCTGCCGGTCGAGGCCACCCAGCGCCAGGAGGTGCTGCTGACCGCGGCCCAGACGGTGTTCGCGGTGGCCATCCTGGTCAACCTGTCGATCTCGCTCCGCGAGGCGTTCGCCCTGTTCGGGCTGTTCTGGGCGCAGTTCATCCTCGGGGCGATCGTGCCGGCGTCGTCCAAGGGCCTCGAGCTGATGGTCCTTTCGGGGGTCTACATCCTGCTCGGGGTGTGGCTGCTGGCCCGCAAGTTCGGCGCCTTCCGGCACCTGCTCCGCGACGGCTTCCGCACCCCCTACAGCGAGCTGGAGCCGGAGGCGGCCACCGAGGGGCCGTCGCCGTCTCAGGTCACGAAGTAGAAGATCAGCCCCAGCACCACGTACACGGCCAGTAGCTGGAGGCCCTCGAACCAGGTCGACTCGCCCTCCTGGGTCACCTGGTTGGCGACCAGCACGGCCAGGAAGATGGCCCCGATCTCGAAGCCGTTGAACACCAGGGCCATCGGGAACGGCCCGACCAGGAACGACAGCAGGACCAGGACCGGGGCCACGAACAGGGCGATCTGGGCCGAGGAGCCGATGGCGATGTTGACCGCCAGGTCCATCTTGTCGCGCATAGCGAAGTAGATGGCGACCCAGTGCTCGGCCGCGTTGCCGACCACCGCGACCACGATGATGCCGACGAAGAACGGCGACAGGCCGAGGTTCTCCGACGCCTCGTTGATGGAGCCGACCAGGATCTCCGACATCACCCCGACGGCCACCCCGGCGATGGCCAGCATCGTCACGGCCCGCCGCACCGACCAGGGCTCGCCGCCGTGGTGCTCCTCGTCGTGGGACGGGTTGAACAGGTCGCGGTGGGTCCTGAGCGAGAACAGCAGCCCGGCGGCGTAGGTGATCAGCAGCACCACCGACACCCCGACCGACAGCTCCTCGAGGTCGCCGGGGAAGTCGATCGCCTCGTCGGTCGGTCGGGGCAGGCCGGCCCCGGCCACCAGCTCGAAGATGGCCGGCATGACCAGGGCCACGGCGGCCAGCAGCAGCATCAGCGACTGGACGTTGGCGGCGGTGCGGTCGAAGCGCTGGCGGTCCCGGCGCAGCCCCCCGGCCAGCATGGCCGCCCCCATGACGAGCAGGATGTTGCCGAGGATGGAGCCGACGATCGAAGCCTTGACGACCTCCTGGAGGCCCTCGGTGAGGGCGAAGAGGGCGATCACGAGCTCGGGGAAGTTGCCGAAGGTGACGTTCAGGAACCCGCCGATGCCGGGCCCGGAGCGGGCCGCCAGCTCCTCGGTGGACCGGCCCATCAGGGCCGCGGTCGGGATCACCCCGAGGGCGGCGGTCAGGAAGATCGGGGTCGCCCCGGCGTGGGGCGATGGCCACCGGGACGAACGGCACCAGCAGGTACGGCCAGCCCTCGCCGCTGAGCAGCAAGCGGCGCAGGCTGAAGCGAGGCTTGACGTCGGCGGCGGGCATCGGCGGCTGCTCCTAGACGGGCTCCGGGGTCTCCGGGGCTGGGGGCTCCTCGACGGCGGCCCGGTCCAGTGCCGGGACCGGGTCGTGAGGCTCGCAGAACACGGCCATGCTGGCCGTGAAGGTGTGCAGGAAGTTGCGGCCGCCGATCGGGCCTAGCTCGCCTTGGGCGAAGAACCCGGCCATGGGGGCCGCGTCGGTGGCCGCGGCCACCCGGGCGGCGTCGTGGTCGGGCTCGCCGAAGAAGCTGCGGCCCCGGCCGTTGCAGGAGAACAGCAGGACCGACCGAGGCCGCCAGCGAGCCACGGGCATGAGCAGCAGCTCGAGGTCCTCGTCGGCGGCGGCGGCGTCGCGGACGTGGAACTGGAGGGTCTGACCGACCTCGACGCTGTCGGCCACGGCGATCGAGCCCGTCTCCGGGTCGGCCCCGATCAGCCCCCTGACCAGGAAGTCGCCCCGGCCGAAGCTGGCCTTGTGCTCGTCGATGACCTGGCCGACCTGGAGGCCGCCGCCCCGCAGCAGCTCCTGCTCGTGCCGGTCGAGGCCGGCCAGCATCTGCCGCAGCCGGTCGACCGCCGGCTGGCCGCCCAGCTCGTGGACGACGTTGCCCTCGCCCCGGGTGACGGCGAACGGCGACCCGACCGGCCGGCAGCCCTGGCTGACCACCGCCCGGATGTCGACCGGGCCGACCAGGGCGACCCCGACGGCGCCGCCGTCGAGCAGCTCGGTGCCGCTGACCAGCCGGTGCCTGCCGGGCTCCCTGGCCCCAGAGACCATCCCGCCCACCACCGGCAGGCCGGGCTGCTCCTCGTTCAGCCGCTCCAGGAAGCTGTCGGCCGGGAAGGTGAACGGGTCGGCCAGCAGGAGCACGCTGACCCGGTCGTCGTCGGGCAGGTCGGGCCAGCCGCCGATGCCGACGCCGTCCTCCAGGGGCAAGACCCGCAGCGCGAACGGCCGTACCGTGACCCCGGGCAGCCGGGCCATCCAGACGGCCAGCCCGGGCTCCTCCTCGACCTCGCGGCCGTCGCCGATCACCCCCTGGGCGGTGCAGCCGATGATGGCCGAGGTGCCGGTCCGCTCCGAGAGGCTGAGGGCGATGCCGGCGGCGGCGTCCGCGTGCTCCATGGTGAAGAAGCAGACCACCAGGTCCGGGGGGCCGCCGAGCTGGCCGAGGGCGGCCGGGATGACCTCGTCGAGGGCCCGGGTATGGTCGGGGGCGGTCGAGACGGCGGCGCCGAAGCTGAGCATGGCGCAACCCTACCCGGTTTCGGCCCAGGGGCTGTGCTCAGGCCCCCCGGCCGACCCATTCGAAGTGGGTGGCGTCGGGGCGGGCGAAGCCGCCGCCCCAGACGAAGCCGTGCCGGGCCATGGTCCGGATCAGGCGCTCGTCCCCGCTGACCTTGAGGTTCACGGCGATGCCCCAGGCGTGGCGGGACAGCTTGCCGCCCCGGGTGTCGCGCAGCAGGCGGGGGGCCCAGCAGCCGCCCTGGCGGCGGAAGTCGCCCACGTCGACCAGCCCGCCCAGGCGCTGGCGCTCGAGGTCGGCCATGGCCTTACCCAGGTCGCCGACGACCAGCTTGTGGCAGCGCACCCGGCCGAGCACCGGCACCTTCCTGGTCACCAGGTTGGCCTTGGTCCAGACCGGGTCGGGCCAGCCCTTGCGCAGGCTGGGCAGGGCGAACTCGCCGAAGCGGGCCTTGACCTGGCTCGTGGGCAGGACGCCGTCGCCGCCCCGGACGAACGGCCGGTCGCCGGGGGTGACGAAGCGGACGGCCCGGCCCTTGAGGAGCTTGCGGATCTCGGTCCGGAGCTGGTCCACCGGGCCGCGTGGCCGGACCAGCAGATAGGCGGTCCGCTGGATACCGTAGCGGCGGGCCAGGTTGCGCTCCAGGGCGACCTCGTAGCCGCCGAGCAGGGCGTCGTCGACCACGCCGCTGACCTTCAGGATCCGTTTGCCGTCGAGCTTGAGCTTGCCGCCCGACTTGACCCGCCGGAGCTTGGCCCCGGTCTTGGAGAGGACCGCGCCCTTGGGCAGCAGGGTGGCGAGCTTGCGGCCGGGCCGGCCGGTGGCGATGGTGTAGGCGTTGGTGTCGACGGCCATCGTCTCCACCGGCACGACCTTGTAGCGGCGCTTCCCGCTCGCCGCCGGAAGCGTCCCGGTGCGGACGGCGCTGATGGCGGCCACCCGGGTCGAGTCGCGGACCCGCCCGACCTCCTTCTCGGAGAACCCGCCGGGGGCCCAGACCAGCAGCTCGTTGCGGAAGGCGTCCAGGTCGGCGGCCCGCGTCCCGGCCACCCCGGCCCCCCGCCCGCCGGGCCCGGCGCCGGCCGGGCCGCTCCATTCGGACACGAACACGACCCACCCGGCCACGAACACCGCCAGCCCGGTCAGGATCGCCAGCGCCCGTCCTCGCGCGGTCATGCGCGAACTCCCTTCTGGTTACGTGTCAGCGTAACTATCGGGAATCGCGTCGCACCAGTGAACCGGCGAGTTTTCACCAAGCCGATACCTGGCTCGGCGACCGGGCTGTTCGGGCCCATGCACTCACCTGGCGCGGTAAGGCGGGACCGTTCGGCTCGGTGTCTCCAGGCTGTAGACATGCTGGCTGCTTGGCCCGTGGGCTCCCCAAATTTGTTGTCCCCAGATTTGGGGTTGGTGGTTGTGTTCAGCCCGGGGTTGATAGGTTGCGGCCATGGAATCGAACACGTATTCGAGCCGGCGACCCGACGGGCTGGCTGCCCTGGCGGCCGCGGTCGATGAGCTGGCCGCCCGAGACCTGGACAGCCTGGCCGACCCGGCCCTCGCCGAACAGGTCCTGGCCCTGCGGCGGCTGGTCGATCGCCTGGAAGGCCAATGGCTCAAGACCCTCGCCGCCGTGGATGCCCGCGGCCGCCCTGGAACCCCTGGCCCGCCCGGCCGACGCCCATGATGGTCGTAGTGGCAGCCAACGCACCGTCGACGCCCTCTGTGAGTTGGCCCGCCGGGCCCTGGAAGGTGGCCGGCTCCCCGAGGCCGCCGGTGGGTCCGCCCCCAGCTGACCGTCACCGTCGACCTGGACAGCCTCCTCGGCCACCCGGGCAGCTTGGGCGGGGACCTGGGCGGGCTGGGCCGCTGGCCCCTGAGGCAGGTCGGCGGCTGGCCTGTGACGGCACGGTGACCCGGGTCCTGGT
>DATABK010000181.1:0-1801 GCA_036259695.1 Actinomycetes bacterium
CGCTGGGCAATTTAGGTCCCGGTGGGGCAACCCGTAGGGGTTCGAATCCCCCGCTCGCGCATCCTCCTGACCAGCCTCTTGTTGCCTGTTGGGGGCCTTGCGTGCCCTAGGGCTGGGTAGGTCGCGAAGAGCGTCAGCAGGGGCGCGGGTCCCAGGGTGGGAGGTCCCGGGTGGCCGGGGTTGGCTTGGGTGGGCGGGAGGTCGGGGGCTCGCTTGCGGTGGGGCGGCCGGTCACGCTCTGGAAGTCGTTGCCGAGGACGAGGACCACCGTGTTCGGGGCCAGTCCGGGCTGGGAGGCCATGGCGACCTGGCCGCGCCCGGCCTTGACGCTGCGGGCGACGGTGGTGGCGGCGTCTGTTCCCTCGGCGTGGGTGAGGTTGGTGGTGGCTGAGGGTGGGGCGTTGCCGCCGTTGGTGGCGTTGAAGCCGCGGGCCCGGAGTTGGGTGGTGACTCGGGCGGCGAGGCCCTGGCGGGGAGTGGCGTTCTTCACCGTCACCGAGATCCTGGACGGGGCCGGGGACGGGGACGGCCCATTCCCGTCCGGAACAGGGGCCGGAGCCGGCGGGACCGGACGCGTCGGGCGGCTGAGGAACTTGGCCACGGTGGCCTGGGCGTCGGGCTGCCGGGGCAGCAGGACCTGCTCCCAGCCGTGCCGGAGACCGGCGGCGAATCCCGGCTGGCCGTCCCGGTGGACGACCCCGTTGCGCTGGACCGCCCGGTCGACCGGAAGCGTGAGGGTGGTCAGGCGGCCCGGGTCGAAGGAGCGGAACTGCCTGGCCAGCGCGACCGAGCGGCCGATGGTGAGGCGGTCGTCCTTGGTGAGGCTGCCGACCACCGACCTGACCAGGGCGTTGGTTCTGATCGGGTTGGCCAGGTTGCGGCTGAGGGCCTTGGCGGCCAGGGCGCGGAGCATGGTCTGCTGGCGGCGGATGCGGCCCAGGTCGGTGCCCGGGTCGGCATGCCATTGGCCGCCGCGGTCCCGGAACTGGAAGTAGCGGCTGCGGGCCAGGGCCAGGGCCTGGCTGCCGGTCAGGCGCTGGCAGCCGGTCCGGGGGACGTCCAGGCCGGACTCGTTGCGGCCGTTGTTGCTGTCGCGGACCGGGCGGGGGAAGTACATGGCGACGCCGCCGAGGGCGTCGACCACCTCGCGGAAGCCGTCGAAGTTGACCAGCAGGTAGTGGTGGACGGGGATGCCGAAGCTCTGCTGGATGGTCTGGACGAGCTGGCCCGGGCCGTGGTTGAAGGCGGAGTTGATCTTGGCTGAGCCGCCGGTGCCGGCGACGGGGACATGGAGGTCGCGCGGGATCGACAGCACGGTGGCGTGGCCGGCGGCCGGGACCAGGTGGACGAGGATGATGACGTCGCTGCGCTGCCCGCCGGCGTCCCCGAACCCGCCGTCGTGGAGGCCTTCTCGGGTGTCGGAGCCGACCACCAGCAGGTTGACCGACCCGTCGTCGGGAGCCTTGCCGAGGCCGGGCACGTGCACCGAGCCGATCTGGCCGAACCGGAAGGCGGTGTAGGCCCAGCCGGTCCCGGCCGTGAGCAGCCCGAGGACCAGCAGGGCGGCCAGCGCGGCGGCGATCCGGCGGCGGCGGTACACCCGGGGTGAGACCTTGCCCATTGCCCACCCCCGCCGTCGCGCATTCCCGGACGGTTGTCCCAAAACCGTCCGGGCGCGGAGTTTACGGTGCAAGTGGCGGAAATCGTGGGAGGTTGGCGCAGCTCGCGGCCCGGCCCGGCCCGGCCCGGCCCGGGATGGCGGATACTGGCCGTGCCCCGCGTCCACGGTCATCGCCCTGTC
>DATABK010000182.1:0-2841 GCA_036259695.1 Actinomycetes bacterium
GTCCAAACATGGCGACGGCGACGAGAATCGGGATCCACCTGGGTCGGGAGGGGGCGCTGGCGCAGGCGGCCGCCCGCGGCGCCGACTGCGTGCAGTTCTTCCTCGGTGAGCCCAACGGCTGGACGGTGCCGCCGCCGGGGCCGGACGCGGCCGAGCTGGCCGCCGCCGACATGGTCACCTACGTCCACGCCCCCTACGGGATCAACCTGGCCTCGCCCAACAACCGCATCCGCATCCCCTCGCGCAAGCTGCTCGCCGAGACCTGCGCGGGCGCGGCCGCGGTGGGGGCGGCCGCGGTGATCGTCCACGGTGGCCACGTCACCGACGGCGGCGACATCGCCGAGGGCTTCGTGCGCTGGCGCAAGGCCCTCGACCAGCTCGAGTCCGAGGTGCCGGTGCTGCTCGAGAACACCGCCGGCGGCAACCACGCCATGGCCCGGCGGTTCGACACCCTGGCCCGGCTCTGGGAGCGGATCGGCGACACCGGGATCGGGTTCTGCCTGGACACCTGCCACGCCCACGCCGGCGGCGAGGAGCTGGACGGCATCGTCGACCGGGTCAAGGCGATCTGTGGCCGGATCGACCTGGTCCACGCCAACGACTCCAAGGACCGGGCCGACTCGGGCCGCGACCGCCACGAGAACCTTGGCAGGGGTCAGATCGACCTCGACACCCTGGTCGGCATCGTCCAGGCGGCCGGCGCCCCGGTCATCTGCGAGACCCCCGGCCCGGCCGAGGCCCACCGGGCCGACATCGAGCTGCTCCGCCGCCGCCTCGGTGGTCGGTAAGCTCTGGCCAACGTCACCCGAGCCCGGAGGCCGCCCCGATGCCAGCCACGCCGACCGTGAACCCGACCCGGGCCGCGCTCGAGGCCGCCGTCCTCGACCTGACCGACGAGCAGATCGCCAGCGCCCTCTGCAAGGTCGACCGGGCGGTGAAGGCCGCCTACGAGGCCCGGGCCGACTACGCCTGGCCCCGGGAGGCCCAGCTCAGCCTGTTGAGCGCGCTCGTCACCCGGCTGGAGCGGGGCCGGGTCCCGGCCCGGAGCTGAGCCGCCTCAGGCCGGCGGCCGGGACGCGGCCGGCCGGCCGTCGTCGTAGGGATGCTCGACGATCGCCACCACCCGCGCGCTGAGGAACCGGGCCGTCCGCACCGGCTGCCCGGTCCGGGTGACCTCGGCCACCTCGACCATGGTCCGCGAGGTCGTCACCTCAACCCGCCGCCCCGACCGGGTGGCCACGATCTCGAACCCACGGACCCCGCCGTTGCCCGTGTCGACCAGCACCTCGACCTTGTCCCCACGCATACCGGCAGGGTAGCCCGTCGACGCCAGATGTAATAGCCCGTCGGCGACCGGTCAGCTGGCGCGCGCGGCCAGGTCGACCCCGAGCACGGCCGCGGTGGCGGCGACTCCCGGACCGTCCCCCCGCTCGGCCAGCTCGTCCCCGGCCGCCAGCGCCGCCGGCGTGTCGAGGTCGGCGGCCAGCGCCGCATCAACCGCGTCGGGCAGCCGAGCGCCAGCGCCCACAGCCGGAAGGGCTGCGTGCGGCTGTCCACAGGCCTGGCGCCAGGCCGACAGGCGGTCGGCGGCCTCCTTCAGCTCGGCTGCGTCCCACTCCCAGGCCGAGCGCCAGTGGTGGGCGAGCAGGGCCAGGCGGACGGCGGCCGGCTCGTGGTCGCGGAACAGGTCGCGGGGGAAGGCCAGGTTGCCGAGTGACTTGGACATCTTCTCGCCCTGGTAGCGGACCATCCCGGTGTGCAGCCAGCGGCGCGCGAACGGCGCCTGGTTGGCCGACTCCGACTGGGCCCGCTCCGACTCGTGGTGGGGATAGAGGAGATCGGCCCCGCCGCCGTGCAGGTCGATCGTGATCCCGAGGTAGTGCCGGCTCATGGCCGAGCACTCGAGGTGCCAGCCGGGGCGGCCCCGGCCCCAGGGGCTGTCCCACCACGGCTCCCCCGGCTGGCTGCGCTGCCAGACCACGAAGTCCAGCGGGTGGCGCTTGCGGGGGTCGCCGGGGTCGCCGCCCCGCTCGGCCAGCAGGTCGTGCTGGTCGGCCGGGCTCAGCCCGGACAGCTCCCCGAACCCCGGGTAGCTGGTCACGTCGAAGAACACCGTGCCGTCGACCACGTAGGCGTTGCCGCCCGAGACCAGCTGGCCGGCCAGCTCCAGCATGGCCGGGATCTCCTCGGTGGCCTTGGGGAAGAAGTCGGGCCGGGCGATGTTGAGGGCGTCCATGTCCTCGAGGTAGGCGGTCGTCTCGCGCCGTCCCAGCTCCAGGTAGTCCTCGCCGTCCCTGGCCGCCCGGCGGAGGACGTCGTCGTCGACGTCGGTGACGTTCTGGCAGTAGGCGACCTCGTGGCCCCGGCCGCGCAGGAACCGGGTCAGGGTGTCGAAGGCGACGTAGGTGAAGGCGTGCCCGATGTGGGCGGCGTCATAGGGGGTGATGCCGCAGACGTACAGGGTGACCCGCCGGCCCAGCCGCAGCGGGGCCTCACCGTCCGGCGGCCCGGCCAGCACCAGAGGGGGGACGCCGGGCTGCTGGTTCATGGCCAGGATGGTACCGGTGTAGCTTCCGGAGGTGCCCGAGTCCGCCATCCATGCACCCGGGGGCTCGGCTTGAGCCCCCCGGACCCCGCCGCCCCGCCCCTCGCCGTTGTCGGGGTCGCCGTGCTCGATGGCGACGGCGGCCCGGCGGTGCCCGGCCAGACGGTGGTCACCGCCGGCGGCCTGATCGAGCGGGTCGGCCCGGCGGCCACGGTCGTCCCGCCGCCGGGAGCGGTGGTGGTCGACGGCTCGGGGGCCACCCTGCTCCCCGGGTTCGTCGACGCCCACGTCCACCT
>DATABK010000183.1:0-3189 GCA_036259695.1 Actinomycetes bacterium
TGGGTCTCGGGGGTGGTGGCCTGGTACTGGAAGCGTCCGGTGTCGGTGACCAGACCGGTGTAGAGGGCGGTGGCGATCTCGGTGTCCAGGGGCAGGCCGAGGCGGCGCAGCAGCTCGCGGCAGAGCACGGCGCTGGCCGGGGAGGCGGCGTCGATCAGGTTGACGTCGCCGAAGCGGGTGTTGGAGGCGTGGTGGTCGACGACCACGGTGCGGGTGGCGCCCCGGAAGGCGTCGACCAGGGTGCCCAGGCGGTCGAGCGAGCCGGCGTCGAAGCAGAGGAACAGGTCGGCGTCCTGGGGCACCTGGTCGGGCGGGACCAGCCGGTCCAGCCCGGCCAGGAAGCGGTAGTGGGGGGCGACCACGAACGGCTCCGAGAAGCTGACCACCGCCTCCCGGCCGGCGTTGGCCAGGGCCCGGTGCAGGGCCAGGGCCGACCCGAGGGCGTCGCCGTCGGGGTGGATGTGGCAGGAGATCACCGCCACCTCCGCCTCGGCGAGGGCGTCGACCGCCGCCTGCCAGTCCTGCTCCGAGATGCTCACGCGCCTGACCCCTCCTGGTCCGACCGCTCCGGCGCGCCCAGCTCGGCCAGCAACCGGTCGATCCTCGCACCCTGGCCGGGCACGGTGTCGGGAACGAATTCTAGCGTCGGCGCGTGACGAAGCCGCAGCTGTGAGGCCACGAAGGTGCGGACCTGGGGGGCGGAGGAGGCCACCCAGGCCTCGGCCGCGGCCCGCGCCTGGTCGTCACCGAGCACGGTGAAGAAGACGCTGGCGTGGTGCAGGTCCTCGCTGACGCGCACGTCGGTGACGGTCACCAGGCCGGGCTGGTCGGCCTGCTCGGCCTCCAGCCATTCGCCGGCCAGGCGCCGGATCGTCTCGGCCAGGCGGCGGGCTCGTGGGTAGCTGGGCTTTGCCATCGGGATCAGTCCTCGGGTCCGTACATGGTCACGTCGCTGGCCAGCAGCTCGACGCCGGGCGTGCGCTCGGCCTCGCGTTCGGCGGCCACCAGCACCCGGCGGGCGTGGAAGCCCTCGCCGGCCACCGTGGCCACCGCCAGGGTGGCCCGCTGGCGCAGGTCCTGGTGGTCGACCTCGGCGACCGCGCAGTTGAGCTTGCGCAGGGTGGCGGCCAGGCTCCTGACGACCGAGCGCTTGTCCTTCAGGGACGAGGCGTCCGGCAGCCGGAGGTCGAGGCGGAGCAGGGCGACGAACATGGCAGCAGGATCGCCCCGGGACCGGGCGCCAAACGCTCCTGTCCCGGGGCGGTCGGAGTTACCGGGGGATCTCGACCATCTCGTAGGCTTCGATCTGGTCGCCTTCGTGGATGTCCTGGAAGTTGTCCAGCCCGATACCGCACTCGTAGCCGGCCGCGACCGTGCGCGCGTCCTCCTTGAACCGGCGCAGCGAGCCGATGCGCCCTTCGTAGACGACCACGCCGTCGCGAACCAGGCGAGCCCGCGACCCACGGGTGATCTCGCCCGAGGTGACGTACGACCCGGCGACCACGCCGATCCGCGGCACCCGGAAGGTCTGCCTGACCTCGGCGGTGCCGGTCTGGCGCTCCTCGTACTCGGGGGCGAGCAGGCCCTTGAGGGCGTTCTCGATGTCCTCCACCACCTGGTAGATGACCGAGTACAGGCGGATGTCGACGCCTTCGCGGGTGGCCAGCTCCCGTGCGGCCGGGGTCGGCCGCACCGAGAAGCCGATGATGATCGCCCCGGCCACCGCGGCCAGGGTGACGTCGTCCTCGGTGATGGCGCCGGCCGCCTTGTGGAGCACCCGCAGCCTGACCTCGGGGATCTCGATCCGGTTGAGCGCCTGGTCGATGGCCTCGACCGAGCCCATCACATCGGCCTTGATGATCAGCGGCAGCTCCTGGAGCTGGCCCTCGCGGATCCTGGCGAACAGGTCCTCCAGGCGCGGCGCCCGGCTGGTGGCGATGGCCGCCTGGCGCTGGCGGGCCTCCCGGGTCTGGGAGATCCCGCGGGCGATGCGCTCGTCGGTGACCGCCCTGACCTCGTCGCCGGCGCTCGGCGGGGCCGAGAGGCCGATGACCACCACCGGCTGGGCCGGGACGGCCGCCGTGACCTCCTTGCCGTTCTCGTCGAACATG
Source organism: Actinomycetes bacterium (assembly GCA_036259695.1). GTDB lineage: Bacteria > Actinomycetota > CALGFH01 > CALGFH01 > CALGFH01 > CALGFH01. Next base: position 2,112 of record DATABK010000183.1, read on the forward strand.
GCCCGGACCCGCCCGAAGGCGGTGCCGGCGGCGACCGCGTCCCCGACGTGCAGGGTGCCCCGGCGGACCAGGATGGTCGCCACCGGGCCGCGGCCCTTGTCCAGGTGGGCCTCGATGACCGAGCCCTGGGCGCGACGGTCGGGGTTGGCCTTGAGGTTCAGCTCGACGTCGGCGACCAGCAGGATGGTCTCGACCAGGGTGTCGAGGTTCTGCTGGGTCTTGGCCGACACGTCCACGAACTGGGTCTTGCCGCCGTACTCCTCGGCCACCAGGTCGTACTCGGTCAGCTGCTGGCGGACCTTGGCCGGGTTGGCGTCCTCCTTGTCGACCTTGTTGACCGCCACCACGATCGGCACCCCGGCCGCCTTGGCGTGGTTGATCGCCTCGACGGTCTGGGGCATGACCCCGTCGTCGGCCGCGACCACCAGCACGGCCACGTCGGTGACGGCCGCGCCCCGGGCCCGCATGGCGGTGAACGCCTCGTGGCCCGGGGTGTCGATGAAGGTCACCAGGCGGCCGTCGGCGCCCGCCCTGACCTGGTAGGCACCGATGTGCTGGGTGATGCCGCCGGCCTCGCGGGCGACCACGTCGGTGTTGCGGATGGCGTCGAGCAGCTTGGTCTTGCCGTGGTCGACGTGGCCCATGACGGTCACCACCGGCGGGCGGGGACGCAGGTCCGCGTCGCGGTCGGCCTCGGTGTCCTCCCAGCCCTCGATCTCCTGGAGGGCGTCGGCCTCGCTCGGGTCGACGACCTCGATCCGGGCCCCGATCTCCTCGGCCAGCAGGGCGACCGCCTCGTCGGACATCGACTGGGTGGCGGTGAGCATCTCGCCCATCTGCATGAGCACGCGGATCAGGTCACCGGCGGGCTGGCCGAGACGGTCGGCCAGGTCCTGGACGGTGACCCCGCGGGGCACCCGGACCAGGCCCTCCACCGAGATGTCGGGGTTGGCCTTGAGGTTCAGCTCGACGTCGGCGACCAGCAGGATGGTCTCGACCAGGGTGTCGAGGTTCTGCTGGGTCTTGGCCGACACGTCCGCGAACTGGGTCTTGCCGCCGTACTCCTCGGCGACCAGGT
>DATABK010000184.1:0-2371 GCA_036259695.1 Actinomycetes bacterium
GGATCGGTGACGCCGGCGGGCAGCCCCTGGCCCGGCCGGCCGGCGCGGCCCCGGTCCGCCCGGTCCCGCCCCCGGGGGACGGTGACGACCCGGGCGGCTGGGCCATCGCTGGCCTCACCCCCGAGGTGACCAGCAACCGGCTCCACTACACGGTCGACGAGTCGATCATCGACCCGAACGTGGACCGCGGGTCCTGGCGGCTGCGGGTCGAGGGCCTGGTCGGGCGGCCGGTCAGCCTCGGCTACGACGAGCTGCTGGCGATGCCCTCGACCGAGCAGTACGTGACCCTCCAGTGCATCTCCAACCTGGTCGGCGGGGACCTGGTGGGCACGGCCAAGTGGACCGGGGTGCCGCTGGCCGAAGTGCTGGAGCGGGCCGGCGGGGCCGGGCCGGGCGCGATCCGGGTCGTGTTCCACGCCGTCGGCGGCTACTCGGACTCCCTGCCGCTGGCCAAGGCGCTGGATCCGGCCACGGTGGTCGCCTACGGCATGAACGACCGCAGCCTGCCCCGGGCCCACGGGTTCCCGGCCCGGATCATCGCCCCCGGCATCTACGGCATGAAGAACGTGAAGTGGCTGGAGCGCATCGAGGTCGTCGACTACGACTACCAGGGCTACTGGCAGCGCTCGGACGGCTGGGACAACGTCGCCGAGATCAAGACGGCCAGCCGCATCGACGTCCCCCAGGAGCTGACCTCGGCCGGGGCCGGGGTGGTCGCCGGCCTGGCCTGGGCGGGGGACCGGGGTGTCCGCCGGGTCGAGGTGTCGCTGGACGGCGGGGCCAGCTGGGTCCCGGCCACCCTGCGGCGCGAGCTGGCCGAGGCCGCCTGGCGCCAGTGGCGCCTGGCCCTGCCCGCCGGGACCTCGGGACGGCTCCGGCTCAAGGTCCGGGCCGTCGACGGCCGCGGCGATCTCCAGACCCCCCGGCCGGCCCCGCCTCACCCCTCCGGAGCCAGCGGTTACCACGAGGTCGACGTGGTATCCGACTAACGGGAATGCCTCACCGGCGGCCTCGGTTGCACCCTCCGGAGGCGAGAAGACCGTTCGAGCTGCGGAGGTGAGAGGGTGCGCTATCCTGCCCCGGTGGCGACCCTTGTCCCGTGGCCGCAGTTCCTCGGAGCGGAGGACCTCCTGGTACAGCCAACAAGCTCGACCTCTGACCTGGGCGGCGAGATCATCCCGGCGGCGCCCGACGGCGCCCGCGCCCCGGCCGGCGAATCCGAGGAGGAGCGCCGCCAGCGCTTCTCCGACTCCGCCATCCCGCTGCTGGACACCATCTACGCCGGTGCGCTGCGCCTGACCCGGAACCCGGCCGACGCCGAGGACCTGGTCCAGGAGACGTTCCTGCGCGCCTACAACGCGTTCCACCAGTTCGAGCCGGGCACCAACCTCAAGGCCTGGCTGTACCGGATCCTGACCAACGCCTACATCAACGCCTACCGCAAGCAGCAGCGCAACCCGCAGTCGGTCCCGACCGAGGACGTCGACGACTTCTCGCTGTACCAGCGGATCGCCAACGCCAACCCGTCGGGGGCCGAGACGCCCGAGGACGTGCTGCTCGAGCAGATCCCCGAGGAGGAGGTCCGCGAGGCGCTCGACTCGCTGCCCGAGCAGTTCCGCATGGCGGTGCTGCTGGCCGACGTCGAGGGCTTCTCCTACAAGGAGATCGCGGACATCATGGGCACCTCGATCGGAACCGTGATGTCCCGGCTGCACCGCGGCCGGCGTCAGCTCCAGCGGCGGCTGTGGGAGTTCGCGGCCGACCGCGGGCTGCTCGAGGAGGGACAGGAATGGGTTCGGCCCAAGTAGGCGGGGGCGGCGAGTGCCGGGACTGCAACGACGTCCTGGGGTTCGTCTGGCTCTACCTCGACCACGAGGCTCCGCCGACCACCTGTGAGGAGCTGGAGGCCCACCTGCTGGAGTGTGAGCCCTGCCAGCGGGCGGTCCGCTTCGACCGGCGCTTCAAGCAGCTGGTCCGCCGCTGCGCCGACGGTCCCGAGCCGGTGCCGACCACGGTGGTCGAGTCGCTGCGGGTCCGGGTCGAGCGGACGATCCTGCGGGGGAACACCTAGCTTCCGGATCCGCCGTCGTGAAACCGTCTTTATGTCCACCGGCGTATATCTGGTGGTGGAAGGACGGTGAAGCACACGATGCGCTCCGACAACGTGAAGGGCCACCGGCCCGGCAGCGACCCGCCGCCCTCCAAGGTCGAGCGGGTCGGCCGTATCTGCCGGGAGCAGGACTGTGACACACGCCTGTCGATCTACAACAAGACCGGCATGTGCTGGCAGCACCAGCCCCTGATCTTCCCCAACTACCGGGGCAAGCGGCTGGCCAACCCCTGACCATCGACCGACGCACGAAGTGGGGGG
>DATABK010000185.1:0-7450 GCA_036259695.1 Actinomycetes bacterium
GGGTCGAGCGCTACTACCAGATCGTCCGCTGCTTCCGCGACGAGGCCCTGCGGGCCGGCGACGCCGGCACCCAGGTGCGGCTGGCCGGCTGGGTGGCCCGCCGGCGCGACCACGGCGGGGTCATCTTCCTGGACCTGCGCGACGCCTCCGGGGTCGTCCAGGTCGTCGTCCGCCCCGACGAGGCCCCGGCCGCCGCCGCCATCCGCAACGAGGACTGCGTCCGGGTCGCGGGCACGGTCAGGGTGCGCCCGGCCGGCAACGAGAACCCCGACCTGCCCACCGGCGAGATCGAGGTCGCCGCCGACGGTGTCGAGGTCCTGGCCCCCTCCGAGACCCCGCCGTTCCCGCTCGAGGGCCGCGTCGACGCCGACGAGACCCTGCGCCTCCAGTACCGCTACCTGGACCTGCGCCGCCCCGCGGCCCGGCGCGGCCTGGAGATCCGGGCCCAGGCCAACGCCACCCTGCGCCGGGTCCTCGGCGACCGCGGGTTCCTGGAGGTCGAGACCCCCTACCTGACCAAGTCGACCCCCGAGGGGGCGCGCGACTTCCTGGTCACCACCCACCTCTCCCCGGGCGAGTTCTACGCCCTGCCCCAGTCCCCTCAGCTGTTCAAGCAGCTGCTGATGGTGGCCGGGGTCGAGCGCTACTACCAGATCGTGCGCTGCTTCCGCGACGAGGCCCTGCGGGCCGACCGCCAGCCCGAGTTCACCCAGCTCGACCTGGAGATCTCCTTCCTCGACGAGGAGGACGTGTACGCCCTCGGCGAGGAGCTGATGGCCGCCGTCCTGCGCGACGTCCTCGGGGTCGAGCTGCCGACCCCGTTCGTGCGCCTCACCTACGCCGAGGCCATGCGCCGCTTCGGCACCGACAAGCCCGACCTGCGCTACGGCATGGAGCTGCTCGACCTCGGCCAGGTGTTCGCCGGCACCGGGGTCGGCATCTTCGCCAGGTCGCTGGAGGCCAAGGGGGCGGTGCTCGGCCTGCGCGTCGAGGGCGGCGCCGACCTGACCCGCAAGCAGCTCGACGCCCTGACCGAGCAGGCCAAGGCACGGGGGGCCAAGGGGCTGGCCTGGGTCGCGGTCGAGCCCGACGGGCTGCGCTCGCCCCTGGGCAAGTTCTTCACCGACGCCGAGCGCGAGGGTCTCCGCCAGGCCACCGGCGCGAAGCCGGGCGACCTGGTGCTGCTGGCCGCCGACCGCACCCGGGTCGCCCAGACCGTCCTCGGCGACCTCCGGGTCCGCCTGGCCGCCGAGCGGGGCCTGGTCCGCGAGGGCCGGTGGGCGTTCCTGTGGGTGACCGAGTTCCCCATGTTCGAGTGGGACGAGCAGGCCAAGCGCTGGGACCCGGCCCACCACCCGTTCACCGCCCCAGCCCCCAAGTGGGCCGACACCTTCATGGAGGCCCCCGAGGAGGCCACCGCCCGGGCCTACGACATGGTCCTCAACGGCTACGAGCTCGGGTCGGGGAGCATCCGTATCCACCGTGCCGACGTCCAGCGCCGCGTCTTCGAGGCCCTCGGCATCAGCCCCCAGGAGGCCGAGGACCGCTTCGGCTTCTTCCTCAAGGGCCTGGCCTACGGCGCCCCTCCGCACGGCGGTTTCGCCTTCGGCCTCGACCGCCTCTACATGCTGCTGGCCGGCACCCCCTCGATCCGCGACGTCATCACCTTCCCCAAGACCCAGTCCGGGGCCGACCCCCTCACCGGCGCCCCCACCCCCATCCCTCCCGACCAGCTGGCCGAGGTCCGCCTCCGCCCCCTCGACCCCCCGGCCGGGCCGGAGCAGCGCGGCTGACGACCGGCTTGTCGGACCGGTTGCCGGTGTCCGGTGGCGGTGGTTCAATGCGGTTCTCGGCAGCGCCCGACGATGTTGGTGGCCGGCTTTCGTTTGCGCCAACACTTCGACGTCGGGGACCGTACTTTCGGTCGCGGAAGGCACCCGGCTTCGGCTGCGGGTACCGGAAACGGCTGGGGCGGACCCCACCTGTTCCCTCGAGAGCAGGTGCAAACGTCGACCGGTCACGGCACTCGTGGAGCGCTGCCGCAAGGGCCCGCCCGGCCCGTCAGGCGCCGGGCGGGCCCTTGCGCACCCGGCGCCGGAACGCCTCCAGATCGGTCTGGCGCGGGTCGACCGACTCCTGCCACCAGGTCACGCCGGCCTCGGCCAGCGTCTCGAGCATGGCCCGGGCCGCCGCCGGGTCCTCGGGGGTGGCCCCGCCCAGCATCACGTCGAACGGCGCCGCCGGGTCCTCCCGGTGGCGGTCGACGACCGCCCGCAGCTCGCGCACGTCGCCGGGCTCGAGCACGACCAGCTCGCCGCCGGCGTCGACCTTGAGCGGGCAGCTGCCGTCGAAGCGGGCGGCCCGCCGCAGCGGCCCCCGGCGCGGCCAGGCCCCGGCCACCCAGATGGGGATGCGGGGCTGCTGCACCGGGGTCGGCTGGAAGGCGACCTCCTCGACCCGGTAGTGGCGGCCCTCGAACGACACCGTCTCGCCCGACCACAGGCGGGTCAGCACCTCCAGGCCCTCGTCGAGCATGGCCGCCCGCACCACCGGGTCGGTCGGCTCCCCGAAGCTGCCGTACTCGTCCTCGGGCGGCTCGCCGAGGCCGACGCCGAGGATCAGCCGGCCGCCCGACAGCCGGTCCAGGGTGACCGTCTCCCTGGCCAGCTTCCAGGGCCGGCGCCTGGGCACCGGGGTCACCATCGGGCCCAGCCGGAGCCGCTCGGTGGCCAGGGCGACCCCGGTCAGCAGCATCCAGGGGTCGGCCACGCGCAGCTTCCAGGCCTTCACGAACGCCAGGTGGTCCCAGACGAAGAACCCGTCCCACCCGGCGGCCTCGGCGTCGGCGGCCAGCCCGGCCACCGTGCGCACGTCGCTGTAGTCCTCGAAGTTGGGCACGTTGACGGCGTAGCGCATGGGTCCTCCCGGAGGTCGCGTGGGCGGGGCCCGGCCAGTCTGGCACCCGGCCGCGACGCCAGGTTGGCCCGCCCGAGCGGCTACGATGGCCCGACCATGGACCTGTTCTCGGAGCGGGCCGACCGGCTGGCCGGCCAGGACGCGCCGCTGGCGGCGCGGATGCGGCCGCGGACCCTTGCGGAGTTCGTCGGCCAGGGCCACGTGCTCGGGCCGGGCAGCGCCCTGCGGGCGCTGATCGAGGCCGACGAGCTGCGGTCGGTGATCCTGTGGGGGCCGGCCGGGACCGGGAAGACCTCCCTGGCCCACATCATCGCCCAGGCCACCCGGTCGCACTTCGAGGAGCTGTCGGCGACCAGCGCCGGGGTCAAGGACGTGCGGGCGGTGCTGGCCGCGGCCCGCGAGCGCCTCGGCGCCCTGGGGCGGCGCAGCATCCTGTTCATCGACGAGATCCACCGGTTCAACAAGGGCCAGCAGGACGCCCTGCTGCCCGGGGTCGAGGACCGCACCGTGGTGCTGGTCGGGGCGACCACCGAGAACCCGTTCTTCACCGTGAACGCTCCCCTGATGAGCCGCTCGCTGCTGTTCCGGCTCGAGCCGCTGGGCACCGGCGACCTGGAGGTGATCGTCGCCCGGGCCCTGGCCGACCCCGAGCGGGGTCTGGGCGGGCTGGGCCTGACCCTGGACGACGACGCCCTGGCCCACCTGGTCGAGCGGGCCGACGGCGACGCCCGCCATGCCCTCAACGCCCTGGAGGCGGCCGCCCTGGTCGTCACGGCCAAGGGGGCGACCCGGATCACCCTGGCCGACATCGAGGACGCCCTCCAGCGCCCCCGGGTCACCTACGACCGGGCCGGGGACCAGCACTACGACGTGGCCAGCGCCTTCATCAAGTCGATCCGGGGCTCCGACCCCGACGCCGCCCTCCACTACCTGGCCCGGATGCTGGCCGCGGGTGAGGACCCCCGGTTCGTGGCCCGCCGCCTGGTCATCTCGGCCTCCGAGGACATCGGCCTGGCCGACCCGCAGGCCCTGCCGATCGCGGTCGCGGCCTTCCAGGCGCTCGAGTTCGTGGGGCTGCCCGAGGCCCGCCTCAACCTGGCCGAGGCGGTCGTCTACCTGGCCCTGGCGCCCAAGTCCAACAGCGCCTATGCCGCCCTGGGGGCGGCCGCCCGGGAGCTGGAGGAGGCCCGCCCCGGGCGGGTCCCCAGCCACCTCCAGTCGGCGTCGTACCCGGGCGAGAAGCAGCTCGGCATCGGGGTCGGCTACGTCTACCCCCACGACCACCCCGGCCACTGGGCCGCCCAGCGCTACCTCCCCGAGGGCCTCCGCGGCGGCTACTACCAGCCGTCCGACCAGGGCCGGGAGGCGGCCATGGCCGACGCCTGGCGCCGCCGCCGCGGCCAGCCGCCCGACGGCCGGCCGCCCGAGGAGCCGGAGGGCGAGTGACCGCCGAGGCGGCCCCGGCCGGCGGGCCAAGCACGGCCAGGCGCATGTGGCGGGCCCTGGAGACCCTCCACATGACCGTCTACTTCAGCCCCGAGCCTCGCGACGCCTACCGCCGGGCCGGGCTGCGCGGCGGCTGGATGGGCTACTTCGCCTCCCGGTCGGCGGCCATGGGCCCGGTCCCGGCCGAGGTCGTTCTGGCCACCTTCTACAACTTCCACCCCCGCATGGTCCGCCGGGCCATCCCCGACGCCTGGGGGTTCGCGCCCCCCGCCGAGGTCCTGGCGGCCCGGTTCGAGGGCGTGGACGCGGCCCTGCGCCGCCTGCTGGGCACCTGGGTCGAGGGCCCGGAGGTCGCCGAGGCCGCGGGGTTGGCCAGGCGGGCGATGGAGGGCCAGGACCCGTCCGGCCGTCCCCTGTTCGCCGCCCACGCCGCCCTCGCCTGGCCGGAGGCGCCCCACCTGGCCCTGTGGCACGGCGCCACCCTGTACCGCGAGTTCCGCGGCGACGGCCATGTGGCCTGCCTGCTCGCCGACGGCATCGGCGGCTGCGAGGCCACGTCCTGGCCGCCGCCGCCGGCCAGCTCCCCGGCTCGGTCCTGCGGAAGTACCGCGGCTGGTCCGACGAGGAGTGGGCCACGGCCGCCGCCCGGCTGCGCGACCGCGGCTGGCTCGAGCCCGACGGCACCCTGACCGAGGCCGGCCGCACCACCCGCGACGCCCGCGAGCACCGCACCGACGAGCTGGCCATGGCCCCCTGGCACCAGCTCGGCCCCGCCGGCTGCACCCGCCTCCTGAGCCTGCTCCAGGAGCCGGTCCGCCGGGTCGTGGCCGGCGGCGGCGTGCCGTTCCCCAACCCGGTCGGGCTGCCGGCTCCTTCGGCGTGACGGAATGCGGCGCCGCCCGCGGCTGTTGGCGCCGGTGACGTCCACCCATCTCCCTGGAGCGCCGCCCATGGCCGACGAATGCACCCACCTGGACCAGATCCGGATCTCGAGCGTGAACCAGCCCGGGTGCCAGGAGTGCCTGGCCACCGGGGGGACCTGGGTGCACCTGCGGTTGTGTGTGGAGTGCGGGCGGGTCGGGTGCTGCGACAACTCGCCCAACCGGCACGCCACCAGGCACAACCAGGCGACCGGGCACCCGATCATCCGCGCCTACGACCCGGACGAGGGCTGGTGGTACTGCTACGCGGACGAGCTGACCTTCGAGATCGAGGACGCCGAGCCGGCGCGAGCCGGCGGGTGAGGGACGACCGCCGCTGGACCCTGCTGGTGGTCTGCCTGGCCACCGGGGTGCTGCTGCTGAACGTGTCGGCGCCGAGCGTGACCCTGCCCGCGGTCGGGCGCGACCTCGGGGCCGAGCTGAGCGTGCTCCAGTGGGTGGTCAGCGGCTACTCGCTGGCCCTGGCGGCGACCCTGCTGACGGCAGGCACCCTGGCCGACCTGGTCGGGCGGCGGCGCATGTTCCTTGGCGGGCTGGCCGGGTTCGCGGCCGCGTCCCTGCTGTGCGCGCTGGCCCCCTCGGCGCTGGTCCTGATCGCCGGTCGGGCCGCCCAGGGGCTGGCCGGGGCGGTGCTGCTGTCCTCCTCGCTGGCCCTGCTGGCCCAGGATTTCACCGGCACCTCCCGGGCCGGCGCCCTCGGCATCTGGGGGGCGACGGTGGCCGCCGCCTTCGCCGTCGGCCCCCTGGAGGGCGGGCTGCTCACCGAGTCGTTCGGCTGGCGGGCCATCTTCGTCCTCGACGCCGCCGTCGCCCTGGCCTGCCTGCCCGTGGCCACACGGCGGCTGCGCGAGTCCCGCGACCCCGACGCCGAGGGGGTCGACTGGTGGGGCACGGCCACCCTGAGCACCGGGCTGTTCCTGGGGGTGTTCGCCCTCACCCGCGGGGACGTGGCCGGCTGGGGGAGCGGGCTGATCCTGGCCAGCGCGGCCGGGGCGGCGCTGCTGCTGGCCGCCTTCGTGGTCGTCGAGCGGCGCGAGCGCGAGCCCATGCTCGACCTCGGCCTGTTCGCCATCCCGACCTTCACCGGGGCGTCGGTGGTGGTGATGGTGATGGCCGCATCGACCTTCGGCCCGTTCCTGTACCTGACCCTGTTCCTGCTCGACGGGGCCGGGACCTCCCCGACGCTGGTCGGGCTCCAGCTGCTGCCCCTGTCCGGGGCGGCGCTGGTGGTGTCGGTGCTGGGCGGCCGCTTCGCCCGCGTCCTGCCGGTGCGGGTCGCCCTCCCCGTCGGCCAGCTGCTGTGCGCGGCCGGGCTGCTGGCCATCCGAGGGCTGGAGGCGTCCTCGCCCTGGACGGTCATGGTGCCCGGGCTGCTGGTCCTCGGGATCGGGATCGGCCTGGCCAACCCGGCCGTGACCTTCGCCGCCCTCGGGGTCGTCCCGGCCACCCGCAGCGGCATGGCCTCGGGGGTCAACAACACCTTCCGCCAGGTCGGGATCGCCATCGGCATCGCCGTCCTCGGCACCCTGCTGCCGGCCCGGATCGATGGTGACCCGGCCGCCTTCGCGACCGCGCTGGACCAGATCCTGCTGCTCAGCGCCGGGGTCGCCACCGCCGGGGCCGCCCTGGCCGCGACCCTGGTCCGCCAGCGAGACTTCGTCAAGGACCCGGTCCCAACCGGCTCCTAGCCCGTCGGGGTAGACTCCCGGCGGCTCCAGCTTGCTGCCCCCCGAAATCCGCGGGCCGGACCGGGTCGGACCGGCTAAGCTGGAGCGTTCCGGACCCGACGGACAACGAGGAGCAGAACCCGTGAGCCTGCTGGCCATCGCCTGGACGATCGTCGCCTTCCTGGTCGGCGCCCTGGTCGTCGTGCTGTGTGTCGTGATGGCCAACCTGTTCCGGGTGCTGACCTCGACCAAGGACCTGATCGACGGGGTGACCCGCCAGACGGTGCCGCTGCTGGGCGAGGTCAACACCACCGTGGCCATGGTCAACCAGGAGCTCACCCGGGTCGACGGCATCCTGGCCACCGCCGAGGGCGTCACCGCCTCGGTGGGCGGCATGGTCAACACCGTCTCGGCCACCATCTCCAGCCCCCTGGTCAAGCTGAGCGCGTTCGCCTACGGGCTGCGCAAGGCGGCCGGCGC
>DATABK010000186.1:0-4254 GCA_036259695.1 Actinomycetes bacterium
GTCCTGACCGAGCGCATGCCCGGCGTGCGCTCGGTCACCCTCGGCATCTGGGCCGGCGTAGGGTCCCGTGATGAGACCCCACGCCTGGCCGGCGCCTCCCACTACCTGGAGCACCTGCTGTTCAAGGGGACGAGGCGGCGCTCGGCCCGGGACATCGCCGAGGCCATGGACGCGGTCGGCGGGGAGACCAACGCCTTCACCTCCAAGGAGTACACCTGCTTCTACGCCCGGACGCTCGACCGTGACCTGCCCCTGGCGGTCGACGTCCTGGTCGACATGCTCCGCAACTCCCGGATCGCCGCCGCCGACGTCGACGCCGAGCGGACGGTCATCCTGGAAGAGATCGGCATGCACAACGACGCCCCCGACGACGTCGTGCACGACCTGTTCGCCGAGGCCCTGTTCGGCGGCCACCAGCTGGGCCGGCCGGTGCTGGGCACGGTCGACTCCATCACCGCCATGCCGCGCGACGCCATCGCCCGCTACTGGCGGCGCCACTACGTGCCCGGCAACCTGGTGGTGGCGGCGGCCGGCAGCCTGGAGCACGACCAGGTGGTCGAGCTGGTCGCCGAGGCGTTCGGCAAGACCTCCGACGGCCAGCCGATCGGCCCCCGCGAGGGCCGGCGCGAGCCGCGGGTCCACGGCGGGGTCGCGGTCCGGCGCAAGCCGACCGAGCAGGCCCATGTGGTGCTGGGCGGCCGCGGGCTGTCCCGCGCCGACCCGCGCCGCTTCGCCCTCGGCGTGCTCAACGTCGCCTTCGGCGGCGGGGTCAGCTCGCGGCTGTTCCAGGAGGTCCGGGAGAAGCGCGGCCTGGTCTACTCGATCTACTCCTACGCCGCCCAGTACACCGAGACGGGCTCGTTCTCGGTGTACGCCGGGGCCGCCCCCAAGCGCATCCACGACGTGCTGGCGATCGTCCGCGACGAGCTGGAGCGGGTGGTCGCCGACGGCCTCAGCGAGGCCGAGCTGGAGCGGGGCAAGGGCCACCTGGAGGGGTCCCTGGTGCTGGGCATGGAGGACACCTCGGGCCGCATGACCCGCCTCGGCAAGTCCGAGCTCACCTTCGGCGAGATCCTCTCGGTCGACGAGGTCATCCGCCGGGTCGACGCCGTCACCGACGCCGACGTCCGCGCCGTGGCCAAGGAGGTCCTCGGCACCGGCCCCCGCGCCCTGGCCCTGATCGGCCCCTTCGACGACAACGGGTTCTCGCAGTACGTGTCGTGACCCTGTCCGTCTGCGTGTTCTGCTCCTCGGCCGGCGGCCTGCCCGAGGTCTACCGCTCGGCCGCCCGCGACCTCGGCGCCGAGCTGGCCGGTCGCGGCCACCGGCTGGTCTACGGCGGCGGCAACGTCGGCCTGATGGGGGAGGTCGCCCGTTCGGTCCACGAGCACGGCGGCACCGTGGTCGGGGTCATCCCCCAGGGGCTGGTGGACCGCGAGCTGGCCTACGACCCGGCCGACGAGCTGCTGGTCACCGGCACGATGCGGGAGCGCAAGGCCGAGATGGACGCCCGCGCCGACGCCTTCGTGGCCCTGCCCGGAGGCTTCGGCACCCTCGAGGAGCTGCTCGAGGTCCTCACCCTGCGCCAGCTGCGCCTCCATGACCGGCCGATCGTCCTGGTCAACGTGGCCGGCTACTGGGACCCGTTCCTGGCCATGGTCGCCGACATGGTCGGCCAGGGCTTCGCCCCCTTCGGCGAAGGCGCCCTGTTCCAGGTGGCCAAGACCGCCGCCGAGGCCGTCGACCTGGCCGAGGCCGGTCCCACCCCGATCCCCGGTCGCTACGCCGAGGTGGAGGAGGCGGCCGTCGAAGACTGGACCGCGTAGCGGTCCGGGTCACCGGAAGACGTGGCACACCGGGTGGCTGAGGAGGGAATCGCGCTCCGACTCGGCCACCGTGCGGCCGCCCGCGTCGAGCGCCACCACCCGGGTCACGCGGGTGCCGCGGGCAAGCGGCGGGCTCACGAACGCAGCCCAGCGGGCCGGCCGGTCGTGGCCGAACGCCCTGACGGTCAGCGGCGGCCGCCCGGCCATGGAGATCCGCAGGGTCGTGACGTTCTCCGGCACCACCCCGGAGACCAGCCCCACCTGGGGCTTCAGCCAGGAGAGGCAGTCTCTGAGGACGCCGAGCTGGCCTCGGAGCAGGATGGTCGGCTCGATGTCCTCGGCGCGCATCCCCACCCCGGGTCTGGTTCTGCGCGCGGGGAACTCCAGCTCGAAGACGTCCTCGTCGCCCTGGCGGACAGAGGCCTCCCAGGCGCCCTGGCCCTTGCCGCCGGTCCCGAGCCGCCAGCGGCCCTTGACCGGCGGGACGGCCAGGTCGACCGAGCCCAGCGCCCCGCCGGGCAGGGCGTTGGTGACGGGCCGGACCTCCTCGACGACGCGACGAACCACCTCGAGGACCCGCGCCCGGGTCGCGGGCCCCTCCTCGCTCACTCCGTGGACGAACAGGGCCCGCCAGCGGGCGGCCGGCGGACAGGCCTGCTCCGCGGTGCAGTGGTACGGCCAGGCGATCGCGTACTTCGCCACCTCGTTCGACCCCAGCAGGGTCTGCTGCCACACATACGGCCGTCCGTCCGGCCGGCGTCCCCGCCCGAGGGGGCCGCCACGGTCCTCCAGCCGCTCGGTGGCCCGGTCGGCGCTGACCGACGGGTCCGGATCGCCGCCCCCCGGCTCGATTCCCGGGTACTGGGCCGGGCTCAGGGTGCCCGTGTAGAGCATCACCATGGTGTTGGCGGCCCGGCGCATGGGCCGCAGGGCGACCCCGGAGCCGATCTCGCTCGCCGGGGTGACGATCCTCCGGGACCCGAGCAGGTCGGTCCAGCCGGCGGGAACGGCGACCTCGAAGCCGCCGCCGGGCACCTGCACCACCCGGCCGGAGAGCGGCGGGGCGGCCGGGACGACCGGGCGGCCGGGGAGCAGCCGGGGGATGCCGGCGGCCAAGGCCACGGCGACGACCAGGGCCAGCGCGCCCCGGGCGGCCAGGGCGCGGCCCCGGCGGGTGCGGCGGTGCAGGAACTGGTCGAAGGCGCCGTGCTCGTCGGGCCAGGCGAGGCCGTCGGGACGGCGGAGGGCGCCACGGAGGCGGTCCTCGAGCCGGGGGTCGGGGGTCATCACGCCTCCTTCCGGGTCGGGGTGGTCGGGTCCAGGTCGGGCGAGCCGAGGCGGTCCCGGAGGCGGGCCAGGCCGCGGTGGGCGAGGGACTTGACCGTGCCAAGGGGGAGGCCGAGGAGGCGGGCGACCTCGGCCTCGGTGAGGTCCTCGTGGAAGCGGAGGACGAGCACCGCCCGCTGGCGGGGCGGGAGGCCCTGGACGGCCTGCCAGAGGACCATGGCCTGCTCGTCCCCGGGGGGCGGGACCGGCTCCATCCGCGTCCTGGCCAGGAACCGGGACTCGACCCCGGCCCGGCGGAGCAACGAGCGGCGCCGGTTGACCAGCACCTTGCGGGCGTAGGCGGCGGGGTCGTCGGGGCGGTGCACCACCCAGCGCCACCAGGTCCGCACCAGCGCCTCCTGGGCCAGCTCCTCGGCCTCGGCCTGGTCGCCGGTGAGGAGCAGGCCCAGCCAGCACAGCCGGGCGTACTGGCTGGCGAAGAACTCGCGGAACTCGACGTCGTCGACGGCCATACCACCTTGACCCCCGGGGAAGGGGAAAAGGTTGCGTCAGGTGAGAGGGAACGGCGGCTGGCGCCACCAGGGGGCCGGGTCGAGCTCGACCGAGACCACCCACTTGACCCACCAGAAGCCGCGGCGGCCGGGCGCGACCAGGCGGGCCGGGAAGCCGTGGCCGGCGCTGAGCGGGCGGCCGGCCAGGCGGGTGGCCAGCAGCAGCGACCCGGCGTCGCCCACCGGGAGGCGGCGCCGGTAGCCGGTCGCGGAGGTGACCACCACGCTGCCGGTGGCCCCGGGCGGCAGCAGGCGGTCCAGCCGCACCCCCTCCCAGGCGGCCCTGGCGTACCAGCCGCCGGTGCAGTCGAGCACGGCCTCGACCCGGTCGCCGTAGGCGGCCAGCTCGTCGTAGGTCCAGTCCCGGGCCGACCCCCCGGCCGTGACCCGGAGGCGCCAGGCCGACGGGTCGAGGACCTGGACCCGGTCGTCCAGCCACTGGGTCACCGGAATCCGCCCCGGGTCGGCCACCGCGAGGGAGCCGGTGAAGCGGCGGCCGGCGCCCGGGAGCCGGGCCAGGCGGGTCGCGCCCTCCACGGCCAGCCACAGCATCCCGGCCCCACCGGCGACCACACCGGCCCGGAGCAGGG
>DATABK010000187.1:0-4253 GCA_036259695.1 Actinomycetes bacterium
GGCGTCGGGCAGCCAGACGTACAGCGGGAACTGGGCGCTCTTGCCGGTGCAGGCCACGAACAGCAGCAGGGCGATGGCCGTGGCCGTGCCCGAGGCCAGCCCGGTGGCCCGGCCGAAGACGTCGTCGAAGTCGAGGCTGCCCACGGTGGCGAAGATGAGGAACATGGCCAGCAGGAAGCCGACGTCGCCGATGCGGTTGGCCAGGAACGCCTTCTTGGCCGCGGGCGGCGCCCACACCTCCCGGGTGTCGTCCGGCTCGCCCTCGACCAGGCGGGCGCGGGGGTTGACGACCAGCAGCCTTCGGTTGAACCAGAACCCGACCAGCAGGTAGGAGCAGAGCCCGACCCCCTCCCAGCCCAGGAACATGACCAGGAAGTTCTGGGCCAGCACGAGCACCAGCATCGAGGCCACGAACAGGTTGAGCCAGGCGAAGAAGGTCTCGCGCCGCTCGTCGTGCTCCATGTAGCCGATCGAGTACAGGTGGATGAGGCTGGAGACGCCGGTCACGACCAGGGCCATGAGGGCCGACAGGGGGTCCCAGCGCAGGTCGAAGGCGACCCGCAGGTCGCCCGAGGTGAACCACTCGTAGCCGCGCAGGATCTGGCTGCGCTCCTCGCCGGGGTGCGACAGCAGCTCGAAGAAGGCGGCCAGGGCGACCGCGAACGCGACCGCCACGGCCAGGGTGGCGATCCAGCCGGCCAGGGCCCGCAGGCGCTGGCCGAACAGGACGTTGACCGCGAACCCGGCCAGGGGCAGGACCGGGAGCAGCCAGATCAGGCGGGTCGCGCCGGTAGCGTTCAGGGCTGGGTCACCCCTTGAGCAGGTTGACGTCGTCGACCGAGATCGACGAGCGCTTGCGGAAGATGGCGACGAGGATGCCGAGGCCGACCACGACCTCGGCGGCGGCCACCACCATGACGAAGAAGGCCAGCACCTGGCCGTCCAGCGAGCCGTTGGTCTTGGCGAAGGTGATGAACGACAGGTTGACCGCGTTGAGCATCAGCTCGACGCACATGAAGACCACGATGGCGTTGCGCCGGATGAGCACCCCGGCCACGCCGATGGCGAACAGGATGGCCGAGAGCAGGAGGTACGCGCCGGGCCCGACCCTCATGGCTGCCGCTTCCCGAGCACCAGGGCGCCGACGGCCGCCACCACCAGCAGGACCCCGGCGGTCTCGAAGGCGAAGGTGTAGCGGGTGAACAGGATCCGGCCGATCGCCTGGACGTTGCCGCCCTCGTTGGCCACGGCCAGGCTGGCCGGCTCGGCGTCGAATACCCCGGCGGCCAGGGCGCCGACGATCGCCACCAGCAGCCCGAGGCTGAGCAGGACGGCCGCCGGCCGCTGGCCCTTGATCGTCTCCCGCAGCGCCTCCTGGCTCTCGACGCCCAGCAGCATGAGCACGAACAGGAACAGCACCATGATCGCCCCGGCGTAGACGATCACCTGCACGGCGGCCACGAACTGGGCCTCCAGGAGCACGTAGAACCCGGCCAGGCAGAAGAAGTTGACCACCAGCAGCAGGGCCGAGTAGACGGCGTTGCGGCTCAGCACCATGCCCAGGGCGGTGACCACGGCCAGGGGGGCGAGCACGATGAAGACGATCAGCTCGGCCTGCTCGGAGGCGGTGGCGGCCAGCACCGGTGTCACTTGGCCACGCTCTCGTCCTCGGGGAGGTCGCGGTCGGCCTGGGCGGTGGTCTGCTGGCGGAGCAGGGCCCAGACCGGCTCGACCGACTCCTGGGAGACCGAGGCCTGGGGGCCGTAGCGGGCGATCGTGGGCGGCCCGTCCTCGGCGTCGACGTGCGGCGGGGCCTTGGCCCCGGCGGGCACGGGGGCCAGCAGGTCGGGCTTGTCGTAGACCAGGCCCCGGCGGGTCGGCGACGACATCTCGTACTCGTTGGTCATGGTCAGGGCGCGGGTCGGGCAGGCCTCGATGCAGAGGCCGCAGAAGATGCAGCGGTTGTAGTTGATCTGGTAGATGGCCGCGTACCGCTCCCCCACCGAGTAGCGGGCCTCGGGGGTGTTGTCGGCCCCCTGGACGTAGATGGCGTCGGCCGGGCAGGCGTAGGCGCAGAGCTCGCAGCCGATGCACCGCTCCAGGCCGTCGGGGTAGCGGTTGAGCTGGTGGCGGCCGTGGAACCGGGGCGAGGTCGGCCGCTTCACCTCCGGGTACTGCACGGTGTTGCGCTTGCGGAACATGCTCCGGAAGGTGACCGACAGCCCCTTCAGGATCTCGCTGGGCATCATGGGGTCGAACCTCCGGGGGCGGTGCGGTCCGCCTTCTCCCGGTCGGAGGAAGGCAGGAGGAACGAGAGCAGCAGCAGGGCGAGCAGCACCCCGATGGCGCCGAGCAGCACCGGGCGGGGCAGGTTGACGTCGACGACCAGGACCACGGCGGTGACCGCGACCCAGGCCAGGGCGACCGGGATCAGCACCTTCCAGCCGAAGTCCATCAGCCGGTCGAAGCGCAGCCGGGGCAGGGTGGCCCGCAGCCAGATGAAGATGAAGATGAAGAAGAAGACCTTGGCCACGAACCACAGGATGGGCCAGAGCCAGGGCAGGAAGTCCGGCGCGGGCCCGTCCGGCCCGCCCAGGAAGGCGGTCGTGGCCACCGCCGACACGGTGATGATGTTCAGGTACTCGGCCAGGAAGAACAGGGCGAACTTCACCCCCGAGTACTCGGTGTGGTAGCCGCCGACCAGCTCCGACTCGGCCTCGGGGAGGTCGAAGGGGGCCCGGTTGGTCTCGGCGATGCCCGACAGCAGGAACACCAGGAACAGTGGGAACTGGAAGATGATGAACCAGCGGGGGATGAACCCGAGCAGCGGGTCGCCCTGCTGGGCGGCGACGATGCCGGCGGCCGACAGGGTGCCGGCGGTCATGAACACCCCGACCAGCGACAGCCCCTGGGCGATCTCGTAGCTGATCATCTGGGCCGAGGAGCGGACAGCCCCCAGCAGCGGGTAGTTCGACCCCGAGGCCCAGCCGGCGAGCACGATCCCGTACACCTGGAGGCTGCCCATGGCCAGCACGAACAGCAGCCCGACGTTGAGGTCGGCGAGCTGGGCCCGCTCGCTGCCGAAGGCGGCCCCGAACGGGATCACCGTGAAGGCCAGGAAGGCCGGGACCATCATGATCACCGGGGCCAGGCCGTAGAGGATCTTGTCGGCGTTGCTGGGCCGCACGTCCTCCTTGAAGAACAGCTTGATCCCGTCGGCCAGGGACTGGAGGACCCCGAAGGGCCCGACCCGGTTGGGGCCGACCCGGGTCTGCATGAAGGCGACCACCCGCCGCTCGAGCCAGATGGTCACCAGCACCGTGACCATCAGGGCGGCGAACACGCCGACGACCTTGACGGCCAGGATGAACAGGTCCCAAACGGTCCCGCTCACGCGGCCGCCTCCTCTACCGCCGTGACCTTGACCCGTAGGGCCGGGGCCGGGCCGAGCAGGGCCCCAAGGGCCAGGTCGGGCTGGTTGGCCGGGACGAAGGCGCAGCCGGGGGCGACGGTCGGGGCGACCCGGACCGGCAGGCGGGCCGTGCGGTCCTCGCCGAAGTCGACCTCGGCCCTGTCCCCGTCGGCCAGGCCGAGCCGGCCGGCGTCGTCGGGGTGGAGCTCGACGAAGGCGCCCGGGGTCTCCCGGTTCAGGTCGGCCGCCCGGGCCAGCATCGAGGCCGCGTCCAGCAGCAGTGGGTAGGTGACCAGGTGGAGGCCGTCGGCGTCGCGCTCCTCGGGGGCGGTGGGCAACGGTTCGCCCACTGTCTCACCGGCGGCCATCCCGGCCGGCCGCTTCCGGAACCGCTCGAGCTCCTCGGCGACCTGGCCCGGGCGGGCGAACCCCAGGTCGACGCCGAGCCTGACCGCGAGCTGGCCGGCCAGGTCCCAGATCTCCTGGGCGGCCCCGCCGACCGGGACGGCCCGGTGGGTGGCCTGGACCCGGCCCTCCCAGTCGGTGAAGGTGCCCTCGGTCTCGGCGTGGACGACTCCGGGCAGGAGCACGTCGGCCTGGCTGGTGGTGTCGTTGACCTCGTGGTCGACGGCGATCACGAACGCCCGCTCCAGGGCCTGCTCGGCCACGTCGCGGGGGCCATGGTCGCGGACCAGGTCGACCCCGGCCAGGACCAGGACCCCGAGCTCGCCGGCGGCCGCGGCCGCGACCATGGCCGGGCCGTCCAGGCCGGGCCCGTCGGGCAGCTCGGCCCCCCAGGCCTCGGCCAGCTCGCCCCGGGCGGCGGCGTCGCCGACCGGCC
>DATABK010000188.1:0-3027 GCA_036259695.1 Actinomycetes bacterium
GAGTTCCCCTTGACCAGCACCCGGATGAAGGAGGCCATCAGCCCGCACAGCAGCACCAGGCCGACGGCCAGGTACACGGTCAGGTTGGGGAAGGCCAGCAGGGGCGAGAGCGACTGGTCGACGGCGCTGCCCCTGGCCCCGCCGAGGGCGGCCGAGACCAGGGCGGCCGCCACCCCGGCGACCAGCCAGGTGGCCAGGGCCGCGATGGGACGGTTGGAGAGCCGCCGGTCGACCAGGTACCAGTGGCCGAGCAGCAGCCCGTCCATGGTCGCGCCGAGGAAGAGGGCCCCGGTGAGCAGGGCCAGCGCTCCCAGGGCGGGGCGGCCGCTCAGCTGGGCCAGCGGCCAGCCGGCGACCAGCCCGGGCAGGACCGCGGCCATCCCGGCCCACCGGGCCGCCGGGACACGCGCGTACAGCAGCACCTGCCAGACGAGCACGGCGGCGGCGAACACCCCGAGCCAGAGGGCGGCCATGCGGCCGGTGGCGCCCGCCTCGGCGAGCTCACCCCGGCCGGCCAGCCAGGCCAGGACCGCGCAGGTCAGCGCCGTCCCCCCGGCCAGCTTGAAGAACCCCGGCCGGACGACACCCCACAGCGGCGCCAGCCAGAGCAGGGCCAGGCCGCCCAGCG
Source organism: Actinomycetes bacterium (assembly GCA_036259695.1). Taxonomy (GTDB): domain Bacteria; phylum Actinomycetota; class CALGFH01; order CALGFH01; family CALGFH01; genus CALGFH01. Next base: position 629 of record DATABK010000188.1, read on the forward strand.
CGGTCTCGTACAGGACCACCGTGAGCACTCCGGCTGGACCGTGCACCTGTTCCCGTCCCTCCTCTCGAGGTGTGCCGTGGCAGGGTAGCGCCTCCGCGTCACCCGAAGCGGCGGAACCCACCCTCGGAGTTGATGACCTGGCCGGTGATCCAGGCCGCGTCGTCGGTGCAGAGCCAGGCGACCAGCCGGGCGGCGTCGTCGGGCGAGCCCCAGCGGCCGGCCGGGAACAGCCGGGCCACCCGCTCACGGACCGGCGGGTCGGCGTAGCCGGTGTCGGTCGGGCCGGGGTTGACCGTGTTCACGGTGACGCCCTGGTCGGCCAGCGTGTCGGCCAGGCTGGGCGTGATCCCGGCCAGCGCGGCCTTGGAGGTCGCATAGGCCAGCTCGCCGGGCATGGGCCCGAGCTGCTGCCCGGAGGTGAACAGCACCACCCTGCCTCCCGGGCGCCCGTCGTGCCGGGCGGCGAACCCCTGGACGAGCAGCAGCACGGCCCGGGCGTTGACGGCGAAGCAGGCGTCCAGCTCGGCCGCGGTGAGCTCCCCGAGACCGCCGGCGCTGCTCCGGGCGTGGTTGCAGACGAGCACGTCCACATGGCCGTACGCCTCGACAGCGGCCGCCAGCACCCGGTCGGGCGCCTCCGGGTCGAGGAAGTCGGCCTCCAGGTGCTCGACCCTGGTCCCTGGGGCCGCGCTGAGCTCGGCCAGGACCGCGTCCATCCCGCCCGGGTCGGCCCCCCAGGGCTGGTCCCGGTCGTGCGCGGTCCAGGAGGTCACGAACAGGTCGGCGCCGAGATCGCCCAGGCGCCTGGCCACGGCCATCCCGATGCCGATCCGCCGGCTGACCCCGGTGACCAGCGCCACCCGGCCGGCAAGGGGCCGGCCAGCCATCGGTGGGGCGGGGTCGCCGTCGGTCACGGCCGCAGGGTCGCGACCACGTGGTCGTGCAGCAGGCCGTTGGTGGAGATCACGCTGCCCCCGGCCGGGGTCGGGGTCCCGCCGAGGTCGGTGAAGCGGCCGCCGGCCTCCTCGACGATCACCTGGGGCGCGGCCAGGTCCCACAGCTCGACCTCGGGCTCGACGGCCAGGTCGGCCGCTCCCTCGGCGACCAGCATGTGGCTCCAGAAGTCGCCGAACCCCCTGGTCCGCCAGCAGCCACGGGCCAGGTTGAGGAACTGCTCGCCGAGCCCGTGCTGCTCCCACGACAGGAGGCTGGCGTAGCTCAGCACGGCGTCGGACAGCCGCGCGACCTTGGACACGCGGATGCGGCGGCCGTTGACGAACGACCCCTCGCCCCGCGCCGCCCACCACCGCCGCTGCAGGGCCGGCGCCGACACCACCCCGACCTCGACCCGGCCGTCGCGCTCCAACGCGATGAGGGTCGCCCAGACCGGGAGCCCGCGCAGGTAGTTCTTGGTGCCGTCGATGGGGTCGAGGATCCAGCGGTCGGTCCCCGGGTCGTCGGCCCCGAACTCCTCCCCGACCACGCTGTGCCCGGGTCGCTCCTCGCCGATCCGCTTGCGCAGGACCTGCTCCACGGACCGGTCGGCCTCGGTCACCGGCGACTGGTCGGGCTTGGTCTCGACGACCAGGTCGGCGGCCTGGAACCGCTCAGTGGTGATGGCGTCGGCGAGGTCGGCCAACTCCAGGGCGAAGGCGAGGTCGGGATGCATACCGGCAGCCTACAGGGGCAGGCCTGTGGATGGGTTTCGGCGGGCGTCCGAGGGGCATGCTAGGCTCGAACACGAGTTCGATCCGAGGAGGAAGTCATGTCGAACCAGCAGGAGCTTCGTGGTTCCAACCTGGAGAAGGACCCCACCGAGTGGAAGACCGGTGACGAGCCGATGACGGCCGCCCAGGCGTCCTACCTGAAGACGCTCTCCGACCAGGCCAGCGAGCCGTTCGACGACGGCCTGACCAAGGCCGAGGCGTCCCGGCGGATCGACGAGCTCCAGGAGCGCACCGGCCGCGGCCAGTCCTGACCGGGCGCCAGGCGGCGGCCGGCGTCAGGCGGCGGCCAGCAGGCCGACGCCGGTGAGGGCCAGGGCGACGCCGGCGTTCTGGCCTCCGGAGAGGCGTTCGCCCAGGAGCCAGCGGGCCAGGATCACGGTGGCGACCGGGTACAGCGATCCGAGCACGCCGACGACGGCCAGGTTGCCGGTGGTAGCGGCATAGGCGAAGAGAAGGTTTGCTCCGGTGTCGCCGACGCCGACCAGCGCCACCGCCCCGATGCGGCGGCCCGGCCAGCGTAAGGCCGGCCGCCGGCTGGCGAGCGCGATCGTTGACAAGATGACCAGGGAGCTCATCCTCGCCCCGGCGATGACCCACAGCGGCGAGCCATGGGATCCGCTGGTTCGGGCCGCTGCGGCCGTCCCCTCGGCTGCGGCCGTTCCGGCGTCCACG
>DATABK010000189.1:0-8606 GCA_036259695.1 Actinomycetes bacterium
CCCGGGAGCGGGAGCCGCAGCTGCTCCAGATCCAGCCGCTCTACACCGAGTGCGCGGTGCCGGCGGCCGCCGTCGGTCCGGAGACCGGCCGGTGACCTCGGGGCTGCGCCGGTTCCTTGAGCCACCTCCGCCTCCGGAGGAGGGCGACCTGCCGGTCCCGGGGGCGGCCCGGGAGAAACCGCGGGCGGCGCCCGGGGAGGCGTGCGAGATGTGCGCCGAGCCGGTGGGGGGCGGCCACTCGCACGTGGTCAACCTCGACAGCCGCCAGATCATGTGCACCTGCCGGGCCTGCTGGCTGCTGTTCACCCACCAGGGGGCGGCCGGCGGCCGTTACCGGGCCGTGCCCGACCGCTACCTGCACGACCCGGCGTTCCGGCTCGATGAGGGCCGCTGGGAGGCGCTCCAGATCCCGGTCCGGGTCGCGTTCTTCTTCAACAACTCCGACCTGGGCAAGGTGGTGGCCTTCTACCCCAGCCCGGCCGGGGCCACCGAGTCGCTGCTCCCGCTGGAGGCGTGGGCCGAGGTGGTGGCGGCCAACCCGGTCATGACCGACCTCGTCCCCGACACCGAGGCCCTGCTGGTGCAGCGGGCTGGCGAGGGCTTCGAGTGCTTCCTGGTCCCGATCGACGCCTGCTATGAGCTGGTCGGCCTGGTCCGGATGCACTGGAAGGGCTTTGACGGCGGCCAGGAGGCGTGGGAGGCGATCGACGGCTTCTTCGACGCGGTCAGGGAGCGGAGCCGGGAGGTCGATCCCCCGTGACCGACCTCGTCTTCGACTGCATCGACGCCCAGCCGGACCGGTACGCGGCCGTCCCCACCCTGCAGCTGAAGCTGCGGATCTCCGAGACCACCGGCGCCCAGGTCCACGCCATCGCCCTGCGCTGCCAGATCCGCATCGAGCCCCAGCGCCGCCGCTACTCCCCCGAGGAGGCCGACGGGCTGCTGGAGCTGTTCGGCGAGCCGGCCCGGTGGGGCGACACCCTCAAGCCGATGCAGTTCGCCACCGTCTCGCTGATGGTCCCTGGCTTCACCGGCAGCTGCGAGGTCGACCTGCCGGTGCCCTGCACCTACGACTTCGAGGTGGCCGCCTCCAAGTACCTGCACGCCCTCGGCGACGGCGAGGTGCCGCTGCTGCTGCTGTTCAGCGGGACGGTGTTCACCAAGGGCCTGAGCGGCTTCTCGGTCGGCCAGGTCCCGTGGCACAAGGAGGCCACCTACCGGCTGCCGGTGTCGGTGTGGCGGGAGATCATGGACCGGTTCTTCCCCGGGTCAGGCTGGATCCGGGTGCGCCGCGACACCCTCGACTCCCTCCAGCGCTTCAAGGCCGTCCGGGCCCTGCCGACCTGGGACGACGCCCTGGACGTGCTGTTCAAGGAGGCCGGGGAGCCCAAGCCGTGAGCGCGTCGCCGGCCTTCGAGGTCGCCCGCAAGGTGGCCGACGCCGTCCTCTACGAGGGCTACCTGCTCTACCCCTACCGGGCGTCGGCGGCCAAGAACCAGGCCCGCTGGCAGTTCGGGGTCCTGATGCCCCGGCTGTGGAGCGAGAGCGGCCCCGACGAGCCCTGGTCGACCCAGACCGAGTGCCTGCTCGAGCCCGAGGACACCACCACCGTGCGGGTGCTGGTGCGGTTCCTGCACGTGCAGTCCAAGACGGTCGAGGAGGTCGACGTCGAGGCCGGGACCTTCCGCGAGGTCCCGGCCCTGCCGGTCGACGGCTCGGAGCTGGTCCCCTGGGACGAGGCCGCCGAGCAGGAGGTGACGCTCGAGGTCCCCCTGGCCCGGCTGCTGGCCGGCGAGCTGGTCACTCCGTTCGAGCGCCCGGGAGGGCGGCGGGTCGAGCCCGTCCACACCGTCGCGGGCAAGCTGGCCGGACGGACGGTGCGCCGCCGCTGGCCGGTCATGGGGTCGATGAAGCTGTCGGCCGAGCGCCTGGAGGGGCCCTACGGCCTGGTCCGCCTGCGCCTCCAGCTGGAGAACGCCAGCGCCTGGAACGACCCCGAGGCCGACCGGAGCATCGCCCTGCGGCACTCCCTGGTCGCCGCCCACAGCCTGATCGGGATCGACCAGGGCGTGTTCCTGTCCCTCCTCGACCCCCCGGAGTGGGCCAAGCCGGCCGCCGAGGCCTGCCGCAACCTCCACACCTGGCCGGTGCTGATCGGCGAGGAGGGCCGCCGCGACGCCATGCTGTCGTCGCCGATCATCCTCTACGACCACCCGACCATCGCCCCCGAGAGCCCGGGCGACCTGTTCGACGCCACCGAGATCGACGAGATCCTGACCCTGCGCACCATGGCCCTCACCGAGGCCGAGAAGCGCGAGGCCAGAGCCACCGACGACCGGGCCGCGGCAATCATCGACCGGGTCGACAGCATGCCCCCCGAGCTCCTGGAACGCCTCCACGGCGCCGTCAGATACCTGCGCGGGGTGGAGGGAGCCGAGCAGGAGGATGAACCTGAGCTGGTGCCGTGGTGGGACCCCGGGGCTGACCGGACGGTGTCGCCGGAGACCGACGGGGTGGTGGTGGCCGGGGTGACGGTGGCCAAGGGCAGCCGGGTGCGGCTGCGGCCGGGCCAGCGCCGGGCCGACGCCCAGGACATGTTCCTGGCCGACCGGCTGGCCACCGTCGAGGCGGTGTTCCTGGACGTGGACGGCAACCGCCACCTGGCCGTCACCCTCGACGAGGACCCGGCGGCCGACCTCCAGCGCTGGCACGGCCGCTACCTGTACTTCTCGCCCGACGAGGTCGAGCCCCTATGACCCCCCGGGTGCTGGTCGCCGGGGTCGGGAACGTGTTCCTGGGCGACGACGGGTTCGGGGTCGAGGTGGCCCGGCGGCTGGCCGGCGAGTCCCTGCCCGGCTGGGTCCGGGTCGGGGACTTCGGCATCCGCGGCGTCCACCTGGCCTATGAGCTGCTGGAGGGCTACGAGGCGGCGATCCTGGTCGACGCCTCCCCCCGCGGGGAGGTCCCGGGCACGGTGTACGTGATCGAGCCCGACCTGGACGGGGAGCCGGCCGCGGCCGTCCAGGACGGGTCGGGGGTGCTCGTCGACGCCCACGGCATGGAGCCGGACGCGGTCTTCGCCCTGCTCAAGGCCCTGGGCGGGGACATCCCGAAGCTGGTCGTGGTCGGCTGCGAGCCGGCCGAGGTGTCGGAGCGGATGGGGCTCAGCCCGCCGGTGGCGGGCGCGGTCGACCAGGCCGTGGCCGTCGTCCGCGAGCTGATCGACGAGCACGAGAGCGGGGAGGAGGGATGAGCATGATCCGCAAGCTGGCGCTCGGCGCCGCGCTGGTCGGGCTGGTCGCGGTCCTGCGCAAGTCGGTGCCGGACCTCGCCCGCTACTTCAAGATCCGCCAGATGTGAGGGAGGGCGCTGGGTGCACGAGCTGGGCCTGTGCGAGGGCATCCTCGAGGCGGTGGAGCGCCGGGCCGCCGGCCGCCGCGTGAACCGCGTCCGGGTCCGGGTGGGGGCGCAGCACCGCGTGGTCCCCTCGGCCTTCGACCAGTCGTTCGCGCTGGTGTCGCAGGGCACGGTGGCCGACGGCGCGGCCGTCGACCTGGTGGTCGTGCCGGTGACGGTCACCTGCCTGGACTGCCGGCACGAGGCCGAGGCCGCCGACCCCCTCGCCGCCTGCCCGGCCTGCGGCGGCCTTGACCTGGACACCAAGGGCGGCGACGAGCTGATCCTGGAAGCGATTCACCTGGAGGAAGAAGATGTGTCTCGGCATCCCGGGTGAGGTCGTCGAGATCCTCGACGACCGCCCCGACCTGGCCAAGGTCGACGTCAGCGGGGTCCGGCGGGCGATCAACATCGGCCTGCTGGAGAACGAGAAGCTGGAGCCGGGCGACTGGGTGCTGATCCACGTCGGCTTCGCCCTCTCCAAGATCGACGAGGAGGAGGCCAAGGCCGCCCTCGACTTCCTCGAGGGCATCGGCCAGGCCTACGCCGACGAGCTGGCCGCCCTGGCCGACTCCAGGATCGAGTAGCGAGAGGAGGCCCCAGCGTGCGCTTCGTCGACGAGTTCCGTGACGCCGACAAGGCCCAGGCCCTGGCCGCCCAGATCGCCGCCCTGTGCGAGCCGGGCCGCCAGTACAAGTTCATGGAGGTGTGCGGCGGCCACACCCACACCATCTACAAGCACGGCCTCGAGGACTACCTGCCCGAGAGCATCACCCTGGTCCACGGGCCGGGCTGCCCGGTCTGCGTCATCCCCATGGGCCGGGTCGACGACGCCATCTTCATCGCCAGGCAGCCGGACGTGATCATGACCTCGTTCGGGGACATGATGCGGGTCCCGGGCAGCAACGGCGCCTTCTTCGACGCCAACGCCCAGGACGCCGACATCCGGATGGTCTACTCGCCCCTGGACAGCCTCAAGATCGCCAGGCAGAACCCGGACAAGCGGGTCGTGTTCATGGCCATCGGGTTCGAGACCACGGCTCCCTCCAGCGCCATGACCGTGCTGCGGGCCAAGGCCGACGGGATCGAGAACTTCTCCATCTTCTGCAACCACGTCACCATCATCCCGGCCATCAAGGCCATCCTCGACTCGCCCGACCTGCGCCTCGACGGCTTCATCGGCCCCGGGCACGTGTCCACGGTCATCGGCTGCCGGCCGTACGAGTTCATCGCCCGCGACTACGGCAAGCCGATCGTCTGCGCCGGGTTCGAGCCCCTGGACCTGCTCCAGTCGATCTACATGCTGATGCTCCAGCTGGCCGAGGGCCGCTCCGAGGTCGAGAACCAGTACTCGCGGGTCGTCCCCTGGGACGGCAACCTCAAGGCACTCCAGGTCATCAACGAGGTCATGGAGCTGCGCCCCTATTTCGAGTGGCGGGGGCTCGGGTTCATCTCCCACTCGGCCCTGCGGGTCCGGGAGAGCTACGCCGCCTTCGACGCCGAGCAGCAGTTCCTGGTCCCCGGGGTGCGGGTCGCCGACCCCAAGGCCTGCCAGTGCGGCGAGGTCCTCAAGGGCGTCCTCAAGCCCTGGGAGTGCAAGGTCTTCGGGACCGCCTGCACCCCCGAGACCCCGATCGGCACCTGCATGGTCTCGCCCGAGGGGGCGTGCGCCGCCTACTACAACTTCGGCCGCTTCACCCGCGAGCGGGTCAAGGAGGCGACACGCACGTGACCTCGCAGCACCAGCAGTACAGGGAGCTGAGCCGTGAGGAGCAGGTGCTGGCGCGGATCGAGAAGGCCCGGTCGCGCAAGGCCAAGCTCAAGGAGGAGCGGATCACCCTGTCGCACGGGTCGGGCGGCAAGGCGACCCAGACGCTGATCGAGGCCGTGTTCCTGGAGGCGTTCGCCAACCCGCTGCTGGCGCCGCTGGAGGACGGGGCCGTGCTGGCCGCCCATGGCGGGCGCCTGGCCTTCACCACCGACTCGTACGTGGTGTCGCCGCTGTTCTTCCCCGGGGGCGACATCGGCGACCTGGCCGTGAACGGCACCGTCAACGACCTGGCGGTGAGCGGGGCCAGGCCGCTGTGGCTGTCGGCCGGGTTCATCCTCGAGGAGGGGTTCCCGGTCGCCGACCTGGAGCGGATCGTCGGCTCCATGGCCGCCGCCGCCGAGCGGGCCGGGGTCCAGGTCGTCACCGGCGACACCAAGGTGGTGCAGCGGGGCAAGGCCGACGGCTGCTACGTCAACACCGCCGGGGTCGGGGTGATCGAGCGCCCCCTGGAGCTGGGGGTGGCCGCGGCCCGGCCCGGCGACGCCGTGATCGTGTCCGGGCCGATCGGCGAGCACGGCATCACCATCATGCTGGCCAGGGGCGAGCTGGACATCGAGTCCGAGGTCACCTCGGACACGGCCCCGCTCAACGGCCTGGTCGAGCGGCTCCTGGACGCCGCCCCCGGGGTCCGCGGCCTCCGCGACGCCACCCGGGGCGGGGTGGCCACCATCTGCAACGAGGTCGCCAGGGCGGCCGGGGTCGCGGTGGTGGTCGACGAGGAGGCGGTCCCGGTCCGCCCCGACGTCCGCGGGGCCTGCGAGCTGCTCGGCATCGACCCCCTGTACGTGGCCTGCGAGGGCCGGCTGGTGGCCATCGTGGACGGCGACCAGGTCGACGCGGCCATGGGCGCCCTGCGCTCCCACCCCCTCGGCGAGGGCGCCGCCGTCATCGGCCGGGTCAGGGACGACCCGCCCGGCCTCGTGCTGCTCAAGACGTCGTTCGGCGGGACCCGGATCGTCGACCTCCTCGTCGGCGACCCCCTGCCACGGATCTGCTGAAAGGGGCTGGGCAATGGACGAGCAGAACGAGCTGGAACCGGAGGAGCCGCAGCCGTCGTCGCAGGGCGCCACCACGGACCTGGGCCCGAGGCCGAAGTCGGGCGGTGAGCAGGAGCCGGGCGGGCTGGTGCCGCCCTACGACGGCCGCCAGACCGAGACCAAGGACAGCTACGACCGGCACACCGAGAAGGTCTTCCACGGCGCCGACGACGTTCCACCCGGCCCCGGCCGCGTGATCTCCGACGAGGAGCGCGACGGCGTCCCCCCGACCGACACCGAGGCCGAGTCCCCCCTCGGCGTCGGCGTGAGCATGACCCGCCGCGGCGAGGACGTCGACAAGCAGGAAGACGAGCCCGGCCGCGAGGACACCGGCACCAAGGGCCCGTCGGACCGCCCCGTCGGCGTCTCCGACGAGCGCGCCTCCACCGCCGTCGACCCGAACGAGACGGAGTCGGGAGGCCCCACCATGCCCGCCGGCGACCAGGGCGGGTAGGTCCGGCGGAGTCTGCTCGGTTGGGGGGCTGGGGCTGAGGCGGGAGGTGTGCTCCCGGCTGTGGGGCCCGAGGGTTGAGACGTAGGGGTGTGGACAGCCGCGCCACCACCGCCCCGTGGTCGGCTACCGTCCCGACCGGGGGCCCATCCCCTCCCGACCCCGATCCCGCGCCCCCGCGACGGCGGCTTGGCCGAGGCTGATGCCGGCGTCGTTGGGGGGGACCCGGGAGTGGACCAGGACCCGGAAGCCTTGCTGTTCCAGGGCGGCGACCGTCCGCTCCAGGAGGAGCATATTCTGGAACACCCCGCCGGAGAGGGCGACCGTCCCCAGGCCGGTGTCGTCCCTGAGCGTCTGGCAGGCGGCGACGGTCGCGCCGGCCAGGCCGTTGTGGAAGCGGGCGGCGACCAGCGGGGTGGCCACCCCAGCGACGACGTCCGAGACGACCGCCGCGATCAGGTCGGTCCCGCCCAGCCGGAGTGGACCGCCCTCGGACCCGGGGCCGCTGATCTGGGCGGGATAGGCGGTCGTCTCGGACGGGTCGGCGAGCTGCTCCAGCTCGACCGCGGCCTGGCCTTCGTAGTTGATCGTGTCCCGGACGCCCAGGATGGCCGCCACCGCGTCGAACAGCCGGCCGGCGCTCGAGGTCGCCGGTGAGGCCGTGCCCGAACGGGCGAGGGCGACCACCCGCTCCCAGCGGTCCTGGTTGCGCCCGACCACGTCCAGCCGTTCGGGGACCTGGCCGCCGAGGGCCTGGTCGAGCCAGACGGCGGCCATGCGCCACGGCTCCTTGATGGCCGCCGTGCCGCCAGGCATCGTCACCACCTCCAGGTGCCCGACCCGCCGGAAGCTCTCCAGGTCGGCCACCAACAGCTCCCCGCCCCAGATGGTCCCGTCGGGGCCGTAGCCCAGGCCGTCGAAGGCGACCCCGAGCACCGGGCCCGGCTCGCCGTTGTCGGCCAGGCAGGCGGCCACGTGGGCGTGATGGTGCTGCACGCCCTCCAGCTCGACCCCGTCCAGCTCCAGGGCGTACTTGGTCGACAGGTACTCAGGGTGCAGGTCGTGGGCGACGACCTCGGGCTCGACCGCGAACAGGCGCCGGAAGTGCTCGACGCCTTCGGTGAAGGACCGGTAGGTCTCGTAGTTCTCGAGGTCGCCGACGTGGTGGGAGAGGAAGGCGTGGCCGCCCTTGGCCAGGCAGAAGGTGTGCTTGAGCTCGGCTCCGCAGGCCAGCACGTGGCGCGGGAACGGCCAGGGCAGCGGCAGCGGCAGGGGCGCGAACCCGCGCGAACGACGCAGGGGCAGCTCGCGCCCACCGAAGGCGCGCACCACCGAGTCGTCGGCCCGGACGTGGATCGGCCGGTCGTGGGTCAGGAACCAGTCGGCGATCCCGCCCAGCCGCTCCCGGGCCTCCTCATCCCGGTAGGCGATCGGCTCGTCGGAGACGTTCCCGCTGGTCAGCACGATCGGCCGGCCGACCTCGGCCAGCAGCAGGTGGTGCAGCGGCGTGTAGGGCAGCATCACCCCCAGCGACCGGTTCCCCGGCGCCACCGAGGCCGCGACGTCCGCCCCGGACCCCGGCGGCCGGCGCCGCAGCAGGACGATCGGGCGGCGGGGGCTGGTCAGCATGGCCGCCTCGACCGCGTCGACCTGGCACAGTGCCCGGGCCGCCTCCAGGTCGGCCACCATCACCGCGAACGGCTTGTCCTCGCGGTGCTTGCGGGCCCGCAGGGCGGCCACCGCCGGCTCGCTGGCCGCGTCCGCGCCCAGGTGGTAGCCGCCCAGGCCCTTGACGGCCACCACCGCCCCCTCCCGCAGCCGGGCCGCGGCCCCGGCCAGCGGGTCCCCGGCCGCCGCCCCCCCGTCGCGGTCGAGCAGGGCCAGCGCCGGG
>DATABK010000190.1:0-1903 GCA_036259695.1 Actinomycetes bacterium
CGGACCAGGATCCGTGCCGCCACCCCGACCCAGCTCCCCAGGGTGCGGGTCTTCAGCACGGCGATGTCGAACTGGCCGTCGTCGGGCACGGCGTCCGGGAGGATCGGGAGCCCACCCTGGATCTTGCCGAGGTTGGCCACCAGCACCCCCTGGGCCCGCCGGGTCATCGCCTCGCCGCCGTCGAGCCGCAGACGGTAGCTGGCCCGGGGTCGGCGCAGGTTCCCCAGGGCGCTCCAGACATAGGCAAGCGGGCCGATCCTGGCCTTCAGGGTGCGGTTGGCGTCGCGCAGCATGGCCGCGTCGAAGCCCATCCCGGCCGCGATCACGAAGCGTCCGTCGCCGATCGCGCCCAGGTCGATGCGGCGGCGCCGGCAGGCCAGCGCGACCTCCAGGGCATCATCAAGGTCGTTGGGGATGTCGAAGTTGGCCGCGACCAGGTTGCCCGTCCCCAGCGGGAGTACCGCCAACGGCACCTCGGAGCCGGCCAGGCCGGTGGCACAGGCCATCACCGTGCCGTCGCCGCCGGTCGCGATGACCAAATCCGCACCCTGTCCGACGGCGTCCTTGGCCAGCCCCTGCCCGCTGTCCTGGGGGGTCGTCTCCAGCCAGATGAGCTTCTTGCCGGTCTCCTGGATCGCCTGGCGGATGCGGCCGCTGCGCTGGCCTGCCGAGTCGCCGCCGCTGGAGGGGTTGAAGATCACGGCCACGGTCTGTGGCCACTGGACCTGGACCGGCGCGGGCGGGACCGGGGTCTCACCCCCGCCAGGCAGACGACGCGGGTCCTCGCCCTCACTCACGTGGCACGTCCTCTGGTGTCGGCCGCAGCCAATTCTCCGATACCCATGTTCCCCAGCATAGTCGTGGGCCGATAACCGACCTCACCGGAAAGTACTGCACGGGAGCTCGGCCCTGTTCGTCGACGAGCGAACCCTTGCGGGGCTAGCCCCAAGCGCCCAGGACAGAGGCGAGATCAAAGAACAACTCCAGCCAGGTCGCAGTGCGCTACTTGCCCGCGTCGGTCTCGCTGTGCTGCAGCCGGGGCAGGCGGATCAGCTCCGACCACGTCATCACCGCCGACCCTCACTGGACCCTTCGGGTGCGGCCCTCCACGACCCGGAAGGTGACGGCCGCCGAGCGCGGGGGGACGGTGGTGGTGGCGGCCAGGCGTTCCAGGGCGGCGGTGACCCGCTCGCGGACCCGGCGTAGGTCGGCGGTGCCGCTGACGTCCAGTTCGGCGCGCAGCTCGGGCTGGTGGGGGCTGCCGAACAACCCGACCAGGGCGCGCTGGACGCCGCCGACGCGTTCCAGGTCGTCTTCGATGCTGTGGGCCAGCGCCGGACTGCGCACCACGGTCCGCCCGCCGGGGCGGTCGCCGTTGCTGTTGGTGGCGGCGAGTTCGAGGTCGCCCATGGTGGTGCGGCCGCCACCTCGGCGCAGTTGCGCGGCCAGGATCCGCCAGCCGTACAGGGCCAGCAGCAGCCCGAGCGCGGCCAGCGCGGCCAGCCGCCAGTCTTCGGCCTGCCGCCAGCGAGCCACGGTGGCGTCGGGCAGCAGCGGGGTGTCGGCGCGGACCTGGGGGAGGCGGTCGAAGCTGATCAGGCTGCCGGCCACGCCGACGGCCAGCAGCAGCAGCGCGATCAGCGTCCAGCGCAGGCGGTTGCGTCGGTCGACCATCAGTTCACCCTCCGGGCCTTGGCGATGCGGACGCGGACTGGGGCGTCCTGGGGTCCGCCGAGCCGCTGGATGGCAGCCCGGGCCCGCTGCTCGATGTCTGGACGCGCTTCGGGAGAGGCGGTGACGCCGACCCGTAGCCGCCAGCTGCGTCCCCTGGGTCGCAGGCGGACCCTGGCTGCAGTGGCCGAGGTGCCGCTGCGGACCGCGCGGGCGATCTGCCGTTCGGCCG
>DATABK010000191.1:0-3792 GCA_036259695.1 Actinomycetes bacterium
GCCGGCCAATGCCTCAGCCCCTATGTCCTGGACCACAACCCGTGCGGCTCCAGCTCCGGGTCGGGCACGGCCATCGCCGCCAACCTGGCCGCGGCCTCCCTGGGGACCGAGACCGACGGGTCGATCGTCTGCCCGTCGTCACACAACAGCCTGGTCGGGATCAAGCCGACCCTCGGGCTGACCAGCCGCTCGGGCGTGATCCCGATCGCCCACAGCCAGGACGTGACCGGCCCCATGGCCCGGACCGTGGCCGACGCGGCCGTCGTCCTCGGGGCCATGACCGGGGTCGACCCCCGCGACCCGGCGACCGCGGAGTCCCGCGGCCACAGCTACCGCGACTACCGCAAGTTCCTCGACCCCGACGGCCTGCGCGGGGCCCGCATCGGCGTGTGGCGCGAGGGCGTGTTCGGGGTCAGCCCCGAGGCCGACGCGGTCGCCGAGGCGGCCATCGCCGACCTCAGCCGGCTGGGCGCGACCGTGGTCGACCCGGCCGACATCCCCAACGTCAGCGACGTGTTCGACCCCGAGTTCACCGTGCTGCTGTACGAGTTCAAGGCCGACATCGCCGCCTACCTCTCGGAGCTGCGCAACACCTCGATGCGGACCCTGGCCGATCTGATCGCCTTCAACGAGGCCAACGCCGAGCGGGAGCTGCGCTGGTTCGGCCAGGAGATCTTCCTGCTCGCCGAGGCCACCGGGGGCCTGGACGACCCCGCCTACCTGGAAGCGCTGGCGACCTCCCAGCGGGTCGCCCGCGAGGGCATCGACTCGACCCTGGACCGCTTCGACCTGGACGCCATCTTCAGCCTCACCGGCAGCCCGCCCTGGACCACCGACCTGGTCAACGGCGACCACTTCCTGACCTCGAGCTCGACCCCGTCGGCGGTCTCGGGCTACCCGAACATCACCGTGCCCGGCGGCTACGCCTTCGGCGAGCTCCCGGTCGGGGTCAACTTCATCGGCCGCCGCTGGTCCGAGCCGACCCTGCTCAAGCTGGCCTCCGGCTTCGAGCACGGCACCCGGCACCGCCACGCCCCCCGGTTCCTGCCAACCCTCGGGGTCAAGGAGTTCCTCCCCCGCGACACCAACACCCGCAAGGGCGACGCCGCCACCGCCGCCAAGGCCAAGGACCGCACCCGAGTCCGCACCGAGCCGTCCAAGGCCCAGAAGAAGCTCGCCGGGCTATAGCCCCCGCAGTTCCGCGACCTCGGCGACCACGGCGTCGCACTCGTCGTCGGTGGTGTACAGGTGGGGGCCGAGGCGCAGGCCCGCCCCGGGGCGGTAGTCGCAGGTGTAGCCGCGGGCGATCAGGCCCTCGGTGACCTGCTCGGCGCCGTCGAAATCGACGACCACGCTGCCGCCCCGCCGGTCGGGGTCGGCGGGGCCGCGGACGGTCGCCTCCTGGGCTGCGAAGCCGTCCAGGAGGCGGGCGACCTGGCGGCGGGACTTGGCCCGGATGGCGTCGACGCCGGCCTCGGCCACGATCCGGTAGCCCTCGGCGGCCATCACGTGGGCGGCCACGTTGGGGGTGCCGGTGACGAACCGGCCGGCACCGGCGGCCAGGGCGATCGGGCTGGGCTCGAAGGCGAACGGGGCCCGGTGGCCGAACCAGCCGACCAGCCGCGGGGCCAGGGCGGCGGCCACCTGGGGGCGGGCGTACAGGTAGCCGGTGCCGGGACCGCCGAGCAGCCACTTGACCGATCCGCCGACCATCAGGTCGACCCCGAGGGCGTCGACGTCGATGGGGAGGGTCCCGGGCGACTGGTAGGTGTCGAGCAGGACCAGCGCCCCCACCTCGTGGGCCCGGGCGACCACGGCGGCCGCGTCCAGCAGGGCCGAGGACCGGAAGGCGACGTGGGTCACCGCGACCAGGGCGGTCTGGGGGTCGATGGCCTCCAGCAGCCGGTCGGTGTCGACGGTCAGGTCCCGGGAGGGGACGACCTCGACCTTGGCCCCGAGCGTCTCGGTCGCGCGGTACAGGTAGTCACAGGTCGGGAACTCGAGGTCGGTGGTGACGAGCCGGCTCCGCGCACCCGACCAGTCGAAGCAGGACAGCACCTGGCCGGCCAGGACCGACACGTTGGGCCCGAGCACGACCGATCCCGCCGGGGCCCCGAACAGGCCCTCGAGCAGGGCGGCGGTGGCCCGGATCTGCTCCAGCCAGCCCGTCCAGGCGACCACTCCCTGCTCGGCCCACTCGGCCGTGAACCGGGCCAGGGCGTCGGGGGCGGTGTCCGGCATCGGCCCCAGGGTGTGGGCGGCGAAGTACGGGCCGCGGCGCAGCGTCGGGAACCGGTCACGGTAGGCGAGCAGCTCGTCCGCCACGCAGGCCACCTCCTCTGGTGGGTCGGCCGTCCCATGGTCCCACTACCGTATGCTCCGGCGCACCGCCTCACCGCAAAGGACGCAGCGTGGACCTCAAGCTCGAAGTGGTTCCGATCCCGGTCAGCGACGTCGACGCGGCCAAGGCCTTCTACGTCGAGCAGGTCGGGTTCAACCTCGACCACGACGCCCGCCCCAACCAGTCGATGCGGGTGGTGCAGATGACCCCGCCCGGGTCGGCCTGCTCGGTGGTGATCGGCGAGGGCCTGCCCCTTGGCGCCCCCGGCTCGGTCAAGGGGGTGCAGCTGGTGGTGGAGGACCTCGACGCCGTCCGCGGGCAGCTGGCCGGCCGGGGCGTGCCCATCAGCGAGGTCCAGCAGCTCGGCCCCGAAGGCACGCCGGGGTCGCGGTTCGCGTTCTTCGACGACCCGGACGGCAACACCTGGGCCGTCCAGGAGCTGAGTCGCTGATCAGTCGCGGACCTGGCGGCGGGCGTACAGGGCCAGGCAGCCGGCCAGGGCGAGCACGAGGGCGCCGGTGACGACCAGGGCCGCCCGGGGCACCGGGGTGGTGCCCTGGCCGGCCAGGCGGGCCGCCGAGGCGTACAGGGTCCAGCCGGCGGCCGGGGTCCATTGGGGGGCGAGGAGCAGCTCGCCCAGGAGCCCGTAGGCGAGCAGGGCGACCACGCCGGCCAGGGCGCCCCGCAGGACCAGGGCGCAGGCCGCTCCCAGGAGCCCGTAGACCAGGATGGCGGCGAGCGCGGCGGCCAGGGCGGCCTGGTGGGCGGGGGCGTTCCAGGCCGCGCCGGCGTCGATGCCAGCGCCCGCCTGGAGCAGGGCGGCCACCGTGACCGCGAGCAGGCTCTGGACGGCCCACCAGGCCAGGGCGAGGACGGCGGCCACGGCCAGCTGGTAGCCGGCGAAGCGGAGCCGGCGCGGGTCGCGGGCCAGCAGGGCCCGCTCGGTGGCCCAGCCGAACTCGGACCCGGCCACGGCCGCGACCAGGACCCCGAACACCAGCCCGCCGGGCACGGCCGTCACCCGCAGCCCGCCAAGGACGAGGTCGCGACCGGCCCCGGCGAGCCCGTCGGCGGCGACCGCGCCCAGCATGCCCGAGGAGTAGGTGGCGGTCGGCCGGTCGGTCATGCGGCCCAGCCCGAGCAGGCCGACCACCCGGTCGACCTCGGTGTCGGGGCCCGCCGCCGAGCTCGACCGCCGCCGTCGCCGGCCTCCTTTGCTCGACTGGTTGCGCCCGCAATTGAACACCACAAGTGAGCCGGGCCGGGCACGGAGGCTGGTCTGACCACCGGCCCCGGGGTACAAACGCTGACATGACGTCCGTAACCACCGGGAACGCCGGGGCCGGGTCGCGGGAGGCGGCCGTCCTGGCCGCCCTGGCCGCCGGGATCCTGGGCGAGGCCTACGACCCGGCCGTACCCGGCCGGATGCTGGAGCTCCTTGGCCGGACGGC
>DATABK010000192.1:0-1839 GCA_036259695.1 Actinomycetes bacterium
GACGCCGTGGCCGCGGCCCGCAAGACCTACCCGGCCCGCCAGATCCTGTTCGAGGCGGGGGAGCTCCTGCCCGTCCGGGCCGTCCCCGAGGCCATCCTCCAGGTGCTGGGCAACCTGCTCGACAACGCGGCCAAGCACGCCCCCGACAAGGCCCCGATCCGGGTCGAGGCCCGCCGGGCCGGCCCCCTGGCCGTGCTGGCCGTGGAGGACACCGGCCCCGGGGTCCCGGCGGCCGACCGCGAGCGCATCTTCGAGCGCTTCACCCAGCTCGACTCGGGCGCCACCCGCCGGGCCGGCGGGGTCGGCCTCGGCCTCTACATCGCCCGCCAGCTGGCCAACGCCCAGGGGGGCGAGCTGCTCCTGACCGACCCGGCCCCACCCGGCCAGGGCGCCCGCTTCGAGCTGCGCCTGCCCATCGCCGAGCTGGCCTTCCGGCGTCCCGGCTGAGCGTCAGCGCAGGGGGAAACCCTGAGCCCGGTGGGGGGCTGGCTGGGGGATCTTCCGGGGGCATCCCGGATGGTGAGGCGGCCGGCCACGGGCCAGGCTTGCTCCTCGAGACAACCCCGAGCTCGAGGAGCCAAGGTGAACGAGAACGGCCAGGTCGAGCCCCTGCTCGTGGCCGAGCGGGTGCGCAAGGTGTACCGGACCGGTGGCATCGAGGTCGAGGCCCTCGCCGGCCTCGACCTGGTGGTCCGCCGGGGCGAGCTGGTGGCGGTGATGGGCCCGAGCGGCTCGGGCAAGACGACCCTGCTGAACTGCCTGTCCGGGCTGGACGACATCGACGGCGGCCGGGTGCTGGTCGAGGGCCAGGACCTGTTCGCCATGTCCGACGCCCGCCGGACCAGCCACCGGGCCCGGTCCATGGGCTTCATCTTCCAGGCCTTCAACCTCATCCCGGTGTTCAGCGCGGCCGAGAACGTCGAGCTGCCCCTGCTCCTCAACGGCGTCCCGGCCCGCAAGGCCCGGGCCACCGCCAACCGGATGCTGGAGCGGGTCGGCCTCGGCCACCGCACCGGCCACCGGCCCAACCAGCTGTCCGGCGGCGAGCAGCAGCGGGTCACCATCGCTAGGGCCCTGGCCGCCCGGCCGGCCATCGTCTGGGCCGACGAGCCCACCGGCAACCTCGACACCGCCATGGCCGCCCAGGTCGTGGACCTGCTGCACGAGCTCAACCGCTCCGAGGGCCAGACGATCGTGCTCGTCACCCACGACCCGGCCATCGGCGGGTCGGCCGGCCGGGTCGTGCGCATGCGCGACGGCCACCTGATCGGCGACGAGCGGCGCCCGCTGGTGCCGGTGGGGGGCTGACCGGTGTACCCGAACCTGACCCCGTTCCTGGTCGGCCTGGGCGGCGCCGGCCTGCTCGTCACCGTCGTCCTGGCCGTGGGTGGCCCGCTGACCCGCCGCCTCGCCCTGCGCCAGGTCAACCGCCGCCGGGCCGAGGCCGCCCTGGTCGTGGCCGGCTCGGTGCTGGGCACGGCGATCATCGTCGGCAGCCTGGTCGTCGGCGACACCCTCGACCAGTCGTTCAAGCAGAACGCCTACCGCTACCTCGGCGTGGTCGACGAGGTGGTGTCCTCGCCCGACCCGGCCAACGGACAGGAGGCGGCCCGCCGGCTGGAGCGCCTGCGCGGCGACCCGGCGATCGACGGGCTGCTGACCGCCCGTCGCCACGGCGCCGCCGCCGTCAAGGGCGGCAAGGGCGAGCCCCAGGCGACCGTGCTCGAGCTCGACCTCGCGGCCGCGGCCGGCTTCGAGGGATCGGGCTCGCCGCTGGCCGGGCCGGCCCCCGGCCCCGGCCGGGTGGTGCTGAGCGACACCCTGGCCCGGGCCCTGGAC
>DATABK010000193.1:0-2918 GCA_036259695.1 Actinomycetes bacterium
GGTCGTTGCTGGGGCGGCTAGTGGACCGGGTGGTAGGCCCGGCGTGAGCCGCGGACCAGGAGCCCGCCGACGGCCAGGAGGGCCAGCCCGAGACCGAGCAGCAGCGGCGTGTGCGACCCGGTGAAGGCGAGGGTGTCCTCCGGCTTGCAAGGAGCCGTGAAGCGGCTGTGGGCGGCCACCACGAGGACGTTGTTGGAGTCCTCCTTCCACACCGTCGACTCCAGCGTTGGGTGCTCGCCGAGGTCCATCGGGACCTTCTTGAGGAAGGCGCCGTTGGCGTCGGTCTGGACGTAGAACTGGTCGGTGGTCGCCTGACCGGTCTTGACGTCGACCACGCCGACCCGGACCCGCGAGTTCGCGGGCAGTCCCTTGCCGGTGAGGATCAGCTCGGTGCACTTGGTGCACGTGAGCACGAGGGTCTCGGCGGCCCTGGCGGTCGGGACCGTCAGGATGAGGAGCCCGGCAAGCACGAGCAGGAGCTTGGCGAGCGACTTGCTTCGCATCAAGGCGATGCCTCCCTGCGGCAGGCCTGGCTGGCGATCGTGTAGTCCCGCAGCGCCAGGAACAGGCGTTCGTCACGGACGTTCCGGTTCAACCGGGATATGACCTCGTCGGCCAGCTCGGCGGTGTCCACGCACTCCTCGGGCACGCTGACCACCGTGCGGACCTCCTGCTTGCTGGTGGTCGTGGGCTCGTCGGGCTGGGCGGTGGTGGGAACCGTCGTCGCCGCCTGGGGTGGGGCGTCGTCGCCCCCGCCCCCGGCCAGGACCCAGCCGAGCACGGTACCGAGGACGAGCAGCAGCACCGCCGCCCCCACCAGCCGCCAGCGGGGACGCCGTTGCTCCACCGCCGGGGCCGACGGCAGCGCCGGCGCCCGCTCGGCCTCGTCCCCCTCCGCCGGGTCGAACAGGGAGCCCATGCGGGCGCCCATCTCGGCGAAGCTGCGGCGGATCTCCTCCAGCTCACGCTGCTGGCGTTGCTGCTCGTCGCGGTCGGTGGCCATGCGTTCCCTCCCCCCAAGGCATGGACCACCGGACGAGGTCATGGACCGGTCAGGACCGTATTGCCTTGCGAGCGGGAAGGTTACAACGTTCACGCAGGAACCCTGCAAATCGGCAGACCTACGTGCTTCTGGGGCTTCCTCCGCTTGTCTGCACAACCGGGAGCATCCGCGGGGCGCCCCGGTCGCCGGTCAGCTCGACCGGCCAGCGGCCACGGGAGCGGGCGGCCAGCTTGGCCATCAGGGCCAGCGCCGCCGGGTCGTCCTCGCCCGGGCGGACGGTGATCACCCCGGCCGCGGCGGCCTCGCGCATCCAGTCCTCGCCGCGCTGGGTGCGGACCACGGCCAGGGTCCAGCCGTCGCGCTGGCCGAGGCCGCCGGTGGCCACGTCCGCGTGCTCGGCCGCGAAGTCGGGGCAGAGCTTGCAGCCCTCGCGGGTCGCCTGCTGCATCTGCTTGAGGGGGATCTCGACCTGCTCGCCGGTGGAGCGCCGCCACAGCTGGAACCGGCCCTTGATGTTGACCTTGGCGATGTCCTCGAGGGGGACGCCGTAGTCCTCGGTGATGACCTGGCGCATGCCGTCGTAGGCGAACGACTTGGAGCAGAGCAGCCCAAGGGTGATCTCGATGCGGCGGGCGTACTTGTTGACCCGCCGGGCCTGGAGGGTGCCGTTGATCGAGGCCTGGCAGCTCATGCCGACCAGGGCCAGGCGCTTGAGCCCCCGCCGCTCGGCCTCCTTCATGGCCAGCGGGTTGGCCGCATAGGTGTAGCGCGACCCGGCCGCCTCGAGCACCTCACCGCGGGTGGTGGCCAGGAACGGCTCGCCGTCCCACAGCCTGGTCGACGACAGCCGCGAGGTCAGGGCGCCCTCGATCCGGCCCGTCTCCAGCCCCCAGACCAGCAGGGCCGAGACCAGCCCGCCGTCCTGGCCGGCCTCCAGCACCCCCGGGTCGGTCGCCCGGGCCAGGAACACCCCCCGGCGCACCCCGGTGACCTCATCGGGCTCCCTGACCCGCCCGAACAGCGCCTGGTCGCACTCGACCTCCCAGTCCCGGAACCGCGGGCAGGCCCTGGTGCAGATGTCGCAGCCTCGCTGGCCGTGGACACAGTCGTCGGCCGCGGTCGACAGCTCGACGTTGAACGGGTGGTAGGTCTCGGCGTGGTCGTACTCCAGCACGTCCCGGGGGCAGGCCATCACACAGGCCGCGCAGCCGGTGCACAGGTTGGTCGCCACCACCTCGTGGAACAGCTCCCGCCACTGGGTCCTGCTCCCGTCCGACCCCGCCATCGTGCCTCCGGTCCCGGTCCATGCGTCCATGTCCAGGCTACGGACAACCCGTCCAGTTCACCATCGGATCGGCGGCCGGGTAACGTGAGCTCGTGCGAGTCTCTCGATCAAGCCCTGGCCGGCGCCCGGCGGCGGTCCGCTCCACGCTGCTGGCGGTCGGGGTCGCCCTGGTCGCCTCGGCGCTGGGCAGCGCCCTGTTCACCGTGGCCCTCAACGACTCGGTCTCCTCGGGCCTGATCACCTTCGCCATCTTCGGCGGCCTGGCCGCCCTCAGCGCCGGCGTGCTGGCCTGGGAGCTCGCCTCGCTGCGGGTCTGCCCCCGCTGCGGCTTCGAGAACTCCGCCATGGCCGTCTGCGCCGGCTGCGGCTACGACGTCCGCGAGCGCCCCCGCTTCGCCTGCAGCGAGGGCCACCAGGTCGCGTTCGACCCGGGCATGTGCGACTGCGGCCGCCGCCTCCTCCCCCTGCGCCCGGTCCCGGTGGCCAGGCACGCCATGCGGGCGGCGTGGCTCGCTCTGGGGTTCTTCCTGGTGGTCCTGGTCGTGGCCCTGGTGGGGTCGGGTCTGGGTTCCTGAGGCCAACAGCGGGTGGGGGCTAGGGGGTCGCCTTGGCGGCGTCCTTCGCCGCCCG
>DATABK010000194.1:0-5217 GCA_036259695.1 Actinomycetes bacterium
CCCGGGGTCACTCGTCGGCCACAGGCCGGGTCCCGTCGGCGAGCCGTCGGAGCCCCTCACGCAGCAGCCGGGCCCGGCCGCCGCCGACACCCTCGACCTCCTCGAGGTCCTCGGGGCCGACGGCCATGATGACCTTCAGCGAGCCGAACCGCTCCACCACCCGGTCGGCCACCGAGGGGTGCAGCTGCGGCACCCGGGCCAGCAGGCGGTAGCCGCGCGGGACCACGGCCGCGTCCAGCGTCTCGGGGTCGCCGGTGAGGTCGACCGCCTTGGCCACGGTGGCCGTGTCCGACAGCTCCTCGGGGGTCAGTCGGCCCAGCTCGGCCAGGACGTTGGCCACCTCCCAGCCGGGACGGGGCCGGAGGTGGTCGCGGACGGCCAGGCGCTCCTCCTCGTCGACGCCGGCGCTCTGCTCCTCCAGCTGGAGCCGGAGCAGGCGGCCGTCGCTGCCCAGCTCGGCCACGTACTGCTCCAGCTCGCGGGCCACCCGGCGCACCATCTCGGCCCGCCCGAGCAGGGTCAGGACGTCCAGCAGGGTGGCCTGGCCGTGCAGCTCGCGGGCGTCCAGGGCGGCGTTGGCCTCGTCGAAGCGGGCCCGGTAGTGCTCGAGGGCGGCCACCGCCTGGTTGGCCCGCGACAGCACCGCGCCGACGTCCTCGAGCACGTGGCGCCAGTCCTCCACGTACAGGGTGATGGTCCGCATGGAGTGGGACACCGAGATCACCGGGACCCCGGCCTGCCTGGCCACCCGCTCGGCGGTGCGGTGGCGGGTGCCGGTCTCGACCGTGGGGATGGCCGGGTCGGGCATCAGGTGGACATTCGCCCAGAGGATGCGGGAGGCGGTCTCGTCCAGGACCATGGCCCCGTCCATCTTGGCCAGCTCGGAGAGGCGCTGGGCGGTGAAGGGCACGTCGATCTGGAACCCGCCGGTGAACAGCGCCTCCACCTGGGGCGGGGAGCCGAGCACGATCAGGGCGCCGGTGTTGGCGCGCAGGATCCGCTCCAGCCCGGGCCGCAGGGCCGTCCCGGGGGCGACCTGCCGCAGCACCTCGAGGTGGCGGTCGTCCAGGCTCATTTCACCACCCGCACCTTGGGTGGGGCCGGGGTCGGGGTCGGGGCCAGGACGGACAGGGACTCGGCGACCGAGCCGACCGGGTCGAGCTCGATGCCGGCGCCGTTCCCGAGCCCCTTGGGGAGGCCGGTGGCGGGGATCAGGGCGCGGCGGAAGCCGAGCCGTTCCGCCTCGGCCAGCCGGCGGGGCAGCTGCGGGACCGGGCGGACCTCGCCGCCCAGGCCCACCTCGCCGATGGTGATCAGGTCGGACGGGACCTGCCGGTCGCGGGCGGCCGAGGCCAGGGCCAGGCAGACGGCCAGGTCGGCGGCCGGCTCGGTGATCCGAACCCCGCCGGCGGTGGCCGCGAACACGTCGTTGCCGGCCAGGCCGATGCGGGCCCGCCGGTCGAGCACGGCGACCAGGATGGCCAGGCGGCCGGCGTCCAGGCCCTGGGCGGTGCGCCGGGGCACGGCCACGCCGGTGGGCACGACCAGCGCCTGGACCTCGGTGACGAGCGGCCGCCGACCCTCCAGGCTGACCGTGCAGGCGACCCCGGGCACCCCGGCCGAGCGGGCCGACAGGAACAGCCGCGAGGGGTCGGCCAGCGGCTCAAGGCCGGCCTCGGTCATCTCGAAGCAGCCGACCTCGTAGGCGGGGCCGAAGCGGTTCTTGGTGCAGCGGACCAGGCGCAGGGCGTGGTGCTGGTCGCCCTCGAAGTTGAGGACCACGTCGACCAGGTGCTCGAGGGTCTTGGGGCCGGCGACGGCGCCCTCCTTGGTGACCTGCCCGACCAGGAAGGTGGCGATCGAGCGCTCCTTGGCCAGGCGGACCAGCTGGGCGGCGACCTCCCGGACCTGGCCGACCCCGCCGGGGGCGCCGGCGAGCTCGGGGTCGGCGACGGTCTGGACCGAGTCGACCACCACCACCGCCGGCCGGACCTGCTCGACCAGGGTGCGGACGGCGCCGAGGTCGGTCTCGGCGGCCAGCAGCAGCCCGGGGTGGAGGGCGCCGAGGCGCTCGGCCCGCAGGCGGACCTGCTCGCGCGACTCCTCGGCGCAGACGTACAGCACCGGGCCGTCGGCGGCCAGGCCGGCCAACACCCCCAGCAGCAGGGTCGACTTGCCGATGCCGGGCTCGCCGGCCAGCAGCACCACCGACCCGGGGACCAGGCCGCCGCCCAGGACCCGGTCGAGCTCCTCGACCCCGGTGGGGCGGTGGGCGCCGGCCTGGGCGGCGACCTCGGTGATGGGGACAGGGGCGGTCACCGGGCCGGACGCCCTGGCCGGGGCGGAGCGCTCCAGCACCTCCTCGACCAGGCTGTTCCAGGATCCACAAGCTTGGCAGCGGCCGACCCAGCGCGGGCTGGCGGCCCCGCACTCGGTGCAGGCGTAGGTGGTCCGAACGGTCTTGGCCATGCTGAGCGATCGCCCCCGCCATCGAGCCGGGCGGAGCAGCCCGGACCGGCGCGCCCAATGCCCGCCGGCAGGACGCCGACAGGCGTCCTCACCAGGCGAAATGCTAGCACGCGGAGGCGACAGTCGAATGTCGTCCACAATGGGGACATGGAGGAGCTTCCCGGGCCACGCGACCTGGTGGCCCTGCTGGCCGAGCCGGACCGGTTGCGGGCCCTGGCCGCGGTCACCCTGGGGGCTTCGACCCTGCCCGAGGTCGCCGAGCGGACCGGCCTGGAGCCGCGGGCGGCCGCCCGGGCGCTCAGCCGGCTGGTGGCCGGCGGGCTGCTCGAGGGCGAGGCCGGCAAGGGCTACCGGGTCCGCACCGAGGCGTTGCAGGCGGCGGCCCGGCCACCGGCGGACGCCGGTTCGCCCGGGACCGGGGCCGGGGGCGGCGCCTGGGCCGAGGTCGGTGGGCCGCCCGGCCCCGAGCCCGGGTCACCCGGGGCCGACGTGCTGCGCCGCTTCGTTCACAACGGCCGGCTGCTGGCCATGCCGGCCGCCCACGGCAAGCGCCTGGTCGTCCTCGACCATCTGGCCGGGCTGTTCGAGCCGGGCCGGCGCTATCCCGAACCGGAGGTCAACGAGCTGCTCAAGCGCTACCACCCCGACTACGCCATGCTCCGGCGCTACCTCGTCGACGACGGCTTCCTGGACCGTGAGGACGAGCCGGCGCCCTCGGGAAGGCGGTCGGTCAAGGTCTACTGGCGGACCGGCGGGACCGTCGAGCTGAGCTGACGGCCACGGCGCAGCTTCGTCCAGCCAGCGCGGAGCGGACGACAACGGCCGGGCCGCTGGGCCCTGGATGAGTACGAGCGGTGGCTCGGGACCAGCCTGCCCGTTGGCCTGCTCCCGATGCCGGGGCTGCCTACTTCTTCCTGAACCGCTCGCTGGCCTCGGCGAAGGTGGCGTTCAGGGCGTCGCTCAGGGAGCTGGCGGCCTTCTTCGTCTGCTCGCCGACCTGCGGGTCGCGGACGGCGTCGCCGAGGGCGCTGAACGCCTGGTCGAGCGACTCGGTCAGCTTCTGGAGGGCGTCGTCGACCTTGCGCCGGTCGGCCGAGGCGCCCTCCGCCGGGGGCGCGGTGGTCCCCTCGCGGCCCTCCTGGTCCACCAGGGAGCCCCGAAGCGATGCCTCGGATCCCTCCGGCCGGGACTGCTCCTCGTAGTGCTGCTTGACCTTGCGACCGAGGGCCCTGAACTCCTGCCCGACCTGGTCCCAGGCCGCCTTGCTCTCAGCCATCTGCGCTCCTTCCGCTCCCCCACAGCTTACGCCGGCAGGCGCAGGCGGCCGTCGGTGCCGGTGGCCACCATGCCCTCGGACTCGAGGCGGGCCAGGAGGGAATCGAACCAGCCGTCCGGCCGGTCGGCGGCGGCCGCCTGGACCTGATCGGCCAGGGCGGTACGCTCAAGGCCGTCGGGGGCGGCGGCCAGGGCCCGCACCACCGCGCCCCGCCAGCGCCGGTCGGAGCTGGCGAACGGCGCCTGGACCCGCTTCCGAGGCGGCGGCGCGTCCGGGCCAAGGGCCCGCCACCGGCAGGTCAGCTCCAGCGGGCAGCCACCACAGCGCGGCCGGGGCCGGCAGTGGACGGCCCCGACGTCCATCAGCGCCGACGACCACGCCCAGGCGGTGCCGGAGGTGGGGGGCCGGGCCTGGTCGGCCAGGCGCTGGCGGGCCGCCGGGGTGAGGTCGGCGGGGTCGGTGCCGGTCAGGGACCTGGCCAGGACCCGGGCGACGTTGGTGTCGACCGGGGCGACCGGCTGCTCCAGGGCGAAGCAGGCGACCGCCCGAGCCGTGTAGGGGCCGATGCCGGGCAGGGCGGCCAGCTCCTCGACCGTGTCCGGCCAGCCACCGCGCTCGACCACCGCCTGGGCGGTCCGGCGTAGGGCCAGGGCCCGGCGGTTGTAGCCGAGGCCCTGCCAGGCCCGCAGCACCTCGCCCGGGGCGGCCCCGGCCAGGGCGTGGACGTCCGGGAACCGCTCCAGGAACCGCGGCCAGGCCGCCGCCGCCCGCGCCGCCTGGGTCTGCTGGGCCAGCACCTCGGCCACCAGCACCCGGTAGGGGTCCCGGGTCGCCCGCCACGGCAGGTCCCGTCCCGCCTCCGCGAACCAGGCCAGCACCCGGGCGCGGGTATGTTCGAGCAGTGCCTCATCGACCATAGGCAGCCCATCGTAAGCTGCTTGGACGATGGCGCTCAGGCGGGCCCGGGTGCGGGTCGAGGGGATCGTGCAGGGGGTCGGCTTCCGGCCGTTCGTGCACGCCCTGGCCGGGCGGCTGGGGCTGGCCGGGCTGGTCGGCAACGACGCCGGCGGGGTGTTCGTCGAGGTCGAGGGGGCGGCCGAGACGGTCGAGCGGTTCCTGGAGGCGCTGGCCGCCGAGGCCCCGCCGCTGGCCGTGATCGAGCGGGTGACGGCGACACCGCTGGCGCCCACGGGCGTTCGTGGGTTCGCGATCGCCCCCAGCGAGGCCGGCGGGGAGCGCCAGGCGCTGGTCTCGCCGGACACCGCGACCTGCGACGACTGCCTGCGGGAGCTGGCCGACCCGGCCGACCGGCGCTACCGCTACCCGTTCGTCAACTGCACCAACTGCGGGCCGCGCTTCACCATCGTCCGCGACGTCCCCTATGACCGGCCGGCCACCACCATGGCCGGCTTCGCCATGTGCGCCGACTGCGCCCGCGAGTACCACGACCCGGCCGACCGGCGCTTCCACGC
>DATABK010000195.1:0-6031 GCA_036259695.1 Actinomycetes bacterium
GGGCGCCGAGGAGGCGGGCTGCCTCGGAGGGGTCGCCGCGTTCTCCCAGCCGCTGGAGCAGCCCCATGAGCTGAAGGTTGGCCTGGAGCCGTCCACCCATGACCAGCCGGTCGGCTACCGCCATGAGCCCGAGGGGGACGGTCATCACGCGGGTGCCGGGCGCGACCAGCCAGCAGTAGCGACGAAGCGCGTCGGGAATCGTCACGGCCTCAGGGCCCCAGATGAACAAGTCGTGGTCGGCGGCCTCGGGAAGCCGAAAGGCGCGGGAGACCATCACGGCGAAGTCGCTGGCAGCAACCATGTGCAGCGGCGGCTGGCGACGACCCAGCACCACCGCCACCCTTCCCTGGAGGTGGCGTGGCAGGTTGTCGATGAAGTAGGTCGGCCGGAAGAACACGAAGGGCACGCCGCTGGCTCGGATGGCCTGCTCGGCGCGGAGTTTGGCCTGGTGCTCGGGCAGCTTGGGCCCGTAGGCCTCGTGGACGAGGCTGCCGGTCACATAGCAGAACCGGGCGACGCCGTGGCGGGCGGCAGCTGTTGCCAGCCGGGCGGTGCC
Source organism: Actinomycetes bacterium (assembly GCA_036259695.1). Lineage (GTDB taxonomy): Bacteria > Actinomycetota > CALGFH01 > CALGFH01 > CALGFH01 > CALGFH01. The sequence continues at coordinate 557 of DATABK010000195.1, forward strand.
GCGATGCTCCACGCGGTCGATCGCCGCAGGGGTGCCTGTGGTGCCGAGGCTGACATGGACGCCGCTGCAGCCGGCCACCGCCCGCTCCACGACCGCGGCGTCCCCCACGTCTCCTTGGACGTACTCGAAGTCCGGGCCCAGCCGGTCGCGGGCCTGCTGGGCGTCCCGGACCAGCATCCGCACCTGGTAGCCGTCGTCGCGCAGCTGCCGCGCCACCGGCCTCCCAATCAGGCCGGTCCCGCCAGCGACCAGGATCGTCTCCGCGACCATGTCGATCCACCCGCCTCCGGTCAGGCCGGCATGGCCAATCCTCGGGAGACTGGCCAGCGGCTGCGAGGCCGTCGATCCTCCCTCAACCGCGATTCGGCCTTGGGCTCATGGTCGGGTGAGCTGGTGCCCGCCGCGACGGGGACAGACCCCAGGAAACCCCCTACCCTTACCGGTGGCTAGGAGGAGGCCGCTTGCCCCTGCAATGGCAGTTGCTGGAACGCGAGGCCGAGCTGGAGGCGCTCGATCAGGCGATCGACGCTGCCCGCCGGGGTGGCGGCCGTCTGGTGGTCGTCGAGGGCCCGGCCGGGATTGGCAAGTCGCGCCTGCTTGCCGTGGCCGGCCAGCGAGCCCAGGAACGAAAGATGCGGGTACTGGCTGCCCGGGGCGGTGAGCTTGAGCGGGAGTTCGCCTATGGGATCGTCCGCCAGCTGTTCGAGCCGACCGTCACCAGAGCGCCAGCAGACGACCGCAAGGAGCTGCTCAGTGGCCTGGCCGGCCTGACGGCGCCGCTCTTCACGGCCGATACCCTGGTCGCGTCGACTCCGGCCGCCGGCGAGGAGGCCGGCTTCGCGATGCTGCACGGCCTGTACTGGTTGGCGGTGAACCTGACCGAGCGGCAACCCCTCGCGCTGGTCATCGATGATCTGCACTGGGGCGATGGCCCGTCGTTGCGTTGGCTCACGTACCTGCTGCGTCGCATCGACGGCCTGGACGTCCTGGTGCTCGTCTCGGTCCGACCCGACGAGCCAGACGTCCATGCTCCCCTCCTCACCGACGTGCTCCCCGAACCGGGCGGGATCGTGCTGCGTCCGGCGCCGCTCAGCCTGGCAGGAGTCACCGGGCTGGTCCGGGAGGCGCTCGGACCGGACGCCGCCGACGAGTTCTGTGCCGCCTGCCACCAGGCCGGCGGCGGCAATCCGTTCCTGCTTCGAGAGCTCCTCAGTGCCCTGGCCGCTGACGGCGTCCGCCCTACTGCCGAGGCAGTCAGGGAGGTCCGGCGGATGAGCCCTCAGCGGGTGGCGCGGGCGGTGCAGTCGCGGCTAGCGCGCCTGCCCCAGGAGGCGACCCGCCTCCTCCAAGCGGTGGCGGTCCTGGGCGACGAAGCGGACCTGGGCCACGCCGCCGCCCTCGCCGGCCTGGAGCGGGAGCAGGCAGCCCGCGCGCTCACGATGCTCGGCCGGGCCCAGCTCCTGCGGCCTGAGCTGCCTTGCGGGTTCGTCCATCCAGTCGTCCGCGCCGCCATCTACGACGACCTCCCCCTCAGCGACCGCGAGCGTGCGCACGCCCAGGCGGCCCAGCTCCTGTCGGAGTACGGCGCGGCCGCCGAGCAGGTCTGCGCCCACCTGCTGCTCGCGCCGCCGGCCGGGCAGGCGTTTGTCGTGGCCGAGCTGCGCCAGGCTGCCCAGCAGGCCCTTGCCCGGGGTGCCGCAGACAGCGCGGCGGCCTACCTGCGTCGGGCGCTCCAGGAGCCACCGGAGCCAACCGAGCGGGCCGAGGTCCTCTGTGAGCTCGGCTCGGCCGAGCGGCTCCTGCACGCCCCCACGGCCGTACACCACCTCGACGAAGCCCTCGCCCTCACCGGCGACCGGCAGCGGCGCGGGCAGGTCGCGCTCGCCCTCGGGCAGACGCTGTTCTTCAGCGGCCAGGGCCGAGAGGCGGTCGACGTCCTGGACAAGGCCATCGCCCACCTCGGCGACCACGACGTGGACCTGCGCCACCGGCTCCAGGCCGCCTTGCTCAACGTGGCCGTCGAGGACCCGACACTGTTCCCCCTGGCCGCCGACCGGCTCCAAGACCTCCGCCGGCAGCCGCCCAACCCGAGCGTCGGCGGCCGGGCGCTGCTCGCCATCCTCGCCTACCAGCAGACGCGGGCTGGGACGACCCGCGCCCACGCCATCGCCCTAGCCGAGCAGGCGGTGGCCGGCGGGCTCGGCACCGCCGATGAGGGCGCGACCACCTTCGGCTTCGCCGCCAACGTCCTCGCCCACGCCGACCAGTTCGACGTCGCCACCACGATCTGCGAGCAGGCACTCGCCCATGCCCGAGCCCGCGGCTCGCTGTTCACCTTCGCCCTGGCCTCCCTGCTTCGAGGGCACACCGCCTACCTCCGGGGCTCGCTGGCCGAGGCCGAAGCCGACGCCCGCCAGGCCCTGGAGGCGGCCCTGGCCCACGGCCTCGCCATCGGCCCGCCCTATGCCACCGCCAAGCTGGCCGAGGCTCTCATGGCCCGCGGCGACCTGGCCGGGGCTGCCAGCACCCTCGACCTCCTCGGGCTCGACGCTGACGTGCCGGACACCGGCCACCTGCACTGGTTCCTGCACAGCCGTGCCCGACTGCGCATCCTGCAGGGCCGGATTCAGGAAGGGCTGGCCGACCTGCTGGAGCTCGGCCGCCGCTTCCTGGCCCTCGGTGGGCACAATCCAGCCGTCATCCCCTGGCGCTCCGAAGCCGCCCTCGCCCTGCTGAAGCTCGGCGACGAACAGCAGGCACGACGGCTCGCCGCCGAGGAGGTCGAGCTCACACGCCGCTGGGACGCGCCCCGCGCACTCGGCAAGGCGCTCCGAGCGGCCGGGCGCGCAGAAGCTGGCGCCGCTGGCCTGGAGCTGCTGCGGCAGGCGACCGCCGTGCTGCGCGACTCACCGGCGCTACTGGAACGCGCCGAGGCGCTCACCGACTTCGGCGCCGCCCTCCGACGCATCAACCGGCGGGCCGAGGCGCGCACGCCGCTTCGGGAGGCCCTGACCCTGGCGCACCGGTGTGGCGCCGCGCCGCTGGAGCAGCGCGCGCACGACGAGCTCCTGGCCGCGGGGGCGCGCCCCCGCCGGCTCGCCGTGAGCGGCGTCGAGTCGCTCACCCCAAGCGAGCAGCGGATCGCGGCCATGGCCGTCCAGCCCATGACCAACCGGGACATCGCCCAGGCCCTGTTCGTCACCCCGAAGACCGTTGAGATGCACCTCAACAACATCTACCGCAAGCTCGGCATCAGCTCCCGCACCCAACTCCCCCAGGCCCTTGCCGACGTGGCCCGATGATCGCGCTCTAGCGGAGGCGTTGAGGGTCTGGCCCAGGCGGACGGCCACGGTCCTGGCGGTGGTGTTGTCGTGGCCGCCGTGATGATCCCCTGTGCCCGAGAGCTGTCGGCGCGGACCTACGAGGACGCTGCCGCAGCCTGCTGGACGGCGGCGGCGAACCGACCCGGGTCGCTGACCGCAAAGCCGTGCCCGAAGCACGCCAGCCGGGGCCGCAACTCGGCCAGGCGGCCAGCCGACCGCCGGTTCTGCTGGTCATCCCATGACAGCGCCGCCGGCGCCAGGACCAGCCGGGGCCGGGTGGGGTGCAGGCCGAAGTTGGCCAGCACGTCGCCGCAGACCAGCACCCGGTCCCGCTCCCGCCAGAACGCCAGCGCCCCGGGCGAGTGCCCCGGGACCTCCAGCACCTCGAACCCTGCCACAACGTCACCCTCCCGCAGGGTCCGGCCGACCGGGTGGGCGGCGACTGGCGCCAGGGTCCGCTGCAGGCGGTTGACCAGCGGCGAGCCGTGGCTGTCGACCCGGCCGCTGGCGATGGCGGCGGCGTCGCCGGCCCCGCACCACAGCGGCACGTCCAAGGTGCGGCACAGCCAGGCCGAGCAGCCGGCATGGTCGAAGTGGGCATGGGTGAGCGTGTGGGCGGTGACGGGCCGGCCGGCCAGCTGCCGGGCAAGGCGGCGGCGGCTCCAGCGCACCCCTGAGTCCAGGACGACGGTACCGAGCAGGTAGACGTTAAGGGTGCGGGCCGGGCCGCCACGGGCCAGAGCCAACCCGGGCGCCAGTTCGTGCAGCGCCTGGGGACGCTGGACGAGAGGCGGTGGGGTGCCGCGACCCGATGAGGTCACCCGGAGCTCCCGGCCGGTGTACGGCGATAGCCGGCCGGTGCAAGCTGAGCTCGCAGCAGCCAGGCCGGCCGCCGGCTACCGGCGCCCAGGCGCTTGCCCCAGGTCGAGCGGGCGTCGGCCATATCGGCGACCGTTGCCGGCCGCAGCTCGGTGACGGCCAGCCCCCAGGCGGCGTACGACTCGGCCAGGGCGTGCAGGGTCGCCGCCTGGATGGGCGGCACGCCGGCGCTGTGGTCACGGGCGGTGGACGACACCAGCAGCTGCAGGGTCCCACAACGGCGCAGCACCCGGGTCAGGCCGATCATGATGGCCGGGTCGGCGCCAAGCAGGCCCCGCAGCAGCGACCCCCAGGGAAAGTGCACGGTGACCAGGTCAGCCACCCCCTCCAGCTCCGCGGGCATCGCCTCGGCGGCGGCCACCACGAACAAGGCGTTGGGGAGCCTGCCGCGCGAGGGCCTGGCGGCCGCCCGCCGAGACGCGGTGGCCATCGCGGCCGCGTTGGCGTCGACGCCGACCACCAGCCGGTCGGGCTGCGCGGCAGCGGTGGCCAGCACATAGCGGCCGTCGCCGGTCCCCAGGTCGATGGTGGCCGCCGCGTGCCGGGCGGCCAGCTCCTTGAATCAGCCGACATCCATGTCCCACAGGCGCCGGCCCACCACCGTTCGCATCGCTCCGGTCTCCTTGCTCGCGGTCCGACTGTCATGGACCAACCTAGGCGGGCGAGCGTGCCGGGACATCACGCGAAGGTGGAACACCCCGGTGGAGTATCTGAAGGAGGGCGAAAGTCCCACTGCTTGGCGCGTGGCTGCCGCGACCAGCTGAGGACGCCACCCCGATCTGAATCCTGCTTGTACCTACGCTGGCGGGAACCTTCATCTCGGTGGCTGGTTCGTCCACTCGGTGGGATGAGTGTCAGAGCAAGGGGCATGAGTACATGAAGCGGATCGGGCTGCTGGCCACGCCACGAGCGCCGTCGATGCCGTCCATCCGGGTACAGGCCACCTGTGCAGTACTTGACCCGATCCGCCCCGCCCAGCCGGTGCGCCATGCCTTACGTCGCTGCTTCGCGTCAGCTTCAGCGGATGCCGGTTTGCTCCTCGGCGAGCGCCTTGAGCCTGGCGAGGTCCCTGCGGTTCGTGCTGACCATCTCGTCCCCGACGCGGGCGTCAACGACGCGGCCGATGGGTCCTCCGGCCACCCGGTAGGCCATCCCAAGGCGGAGCTCGGTTCCGCCGCCCTCGACCCTCCGGAACCGGGCGGTGGTCGTGCAGGTGACCAGCCCGAGCAGCTCCTTGAGGCGCTGGACGTGGCGGGCCGGTCGTTCCACCTCC
>DATABK010000196.1:0-1610 GCA_036259695.1 Actinomycetes bacterium
GGCGTCGAGGGCAGGTTCTTCGTCTGGTCCTGGGACGAGCTGGTGGCGGTCGCCGGCGAGGCGGTGGCCCGCCACCTGGGCGCCAGCCCCGAGGGGAACTGGGAGGGGACCAACGTCCTCTGGACCCCCCGGCCGGCCGGCCCCGAGCTCCAGGCCCAGGTGGAGGAGGCGCTGCCGCGGCTGTTCGAGGCCCGCGAGGCCCGCGTCCACCCGGCCACCGACGACAAGGTCCTGGCCGCCTGGAACGGCCTGGCCATCGCCGCCCTGGCCGAGGCCGGGCGCAGCTTCGGCGAGCCCCGCTACACCGAGGCCGCCCTGGCCGCGGCCTCCTTCGTGCTCGAGGCCCTGACCGGCGAGGGCGGGCGGCTGCTGCGGTCCTGGCGCGAGGGCCGCAAGGGCGGCCCCGGCTACCTGGACGACTACGCCTGCATGGCCGAGGCCTGCCTGACCCTGTACGAGACCACCTTCGACCTGCGCTGGCTGCGGGAGGCGCGGCGGCTGGCCGGGGCCATGGTCGAGCTGTTCGCCGACCCGGGCGGGGACGGCTTCTACCAGACCGGCCGCGACGCGGAGGAGCTGGTGGTGCGGCCCCGGGAGCTGTTCGACAACGCCGTCCCGGCCGGGTCGTCGGTGGCCGCCGACGTGCTCCAGCGCCTGGGCCGCCTGACCGGCGACCCCGAGACCGAGGAGGCCGGGCGCGCCGCCCTGCGGCCCGTCCTCGGGGTGCTGGGCCGGGCCCCGACCGGGTTCGGGCACGCCCTCGGGGCGGCCGACTTCGCCCTGGCCAGGGTCAGGGAGGTGGCCATCGTGGGCCGGCCAGGGGCCGAGGACACCCAGGCCCTGCTGGCCGAGGTCTGGGGCACCTACCAGCCCAACCGGGTGGTCGCGGCGGCCGGGCCGGACGACACGGCCGCCCAGGGCGAGGTCGCGCTGCTGGCCGACCGGCCGGCCCTGGAGGGCCGGGCCACCGCCTATGTCTGCGAGCACTTCGTCTGCCAGCGGCCGGTGACCTCCCCGGCCGAGCTGGCCGCCCAGCTCGCCTGACCGCGAGAAGGGGCGTTTGGCGGCGCTCTCGGTAGGTACTCAGCAACCGCAGGCCCAACCGAGGAGGCGCCACCTATGGGGCGTGCGAGGCGGTCGTTGCCCGTGCCGATCGACCGGAGGTCCGTCCCACGGGAGCTGCGGCTCCTGCTCCACGGCATGGACAGCGTGGCCGGCGAGGGACTGGCGGCGGCGTTGCAGCGGGTCGCCGAGGCGGCGACCACGGTGCTCCGGGCCCAGGGGGCCGGTGTGATGCTGGCCGACGAGCACGAGATCCTGCGCTGCGCCGCGGCCAGCGGCCCCCCCGGCCGCGGGCTGGCCAGGGCCCAGGAGCGGCTGGGCGCCGGCCCGGCGCTCGACTCCTACGCCAACGGGATGCCGGTCGCCTCGCGCGACGTCACCGCCGACGGGCGCTGGCCCGACCTGCGCCACCTGATCGACCGGGCCGCCGTCCGGGCGGTCCTGTCGGCCCCCCTGACCCTCCCCGGAGGCCGGCCGATCGGCTCCCTGGACCTGCACAGCTCCCGGGCCCGGGCCTGGGAGGTGGCCGACATCGCGGCACCATGGCG
>DATABK010000197.1:0-4918 GCA_036259695.1 Actinomycetes bacterium
CCAGGTCCGGGGCTGGCGGGTCCGTAAGGACGGCCGCCGCTTCTACGCCCAGGTGACCCTCACGGCCCTGTTCGACAGCGCCGGTAAGCTCAGCGGCTACGCCAAGATCACCCAGGACATGACCGCCGAGCTGGAGGCCGAGCGGGCCCGCCGCGACCGCGAGTACCAGCTGGCCGAGGCCCAGGCGGTCGCCAGGCTGGGCAGCTTCGAGTGGGCGCTGGCCAGCGGCCAGGTCACCTGGAGCCCGGAGCTGTGCCGGATCCTGGGACTGGAGCCCGACGCCTGCCGCGGCACCCTGGACGGGCTGCTCCAACGGATCCACCCCGACGACCGCCCTGAGGTGGCCGCCACCCTGCGCCGGGCGGCCACCGAGGGGACCCCGTTCCAGATGCAGGCCCGCATCCTGCGGCCCACCGGCGAATCCCGGGTCCTGTCCAGCTGGGGCAACGTCACCCGCGACGAGCAGGGCCGGCCGTCGCGGATGCTCGGGGTCTGCCAGGACGTGACCGACTGGCACCAGCGCGAGGCCCAGCTGGTCGAGGCCCAGGCCCAGGCCGAGCTGTCGCGGCGGCTCCAGAGCGGCCTGCTGCCCAGCCTGTCCCTGCCCGACCCGGCGCTGGAGCTGCGCACCCGCTACCGGCCGGGCCAGGAGCGGGCGCTGCTCGGGGCCGACTTCTTCGACGCCCTGGCGCTACCCGACGGGACGGCGGCGCTGCTGATCGGCGACGTTGCCGGGCACGGCCCGGTCGAGGCCGCGGTCGGCGTGGCCCTCCGGGCCGCCTGGCGGGCCCTGGTTCTGACCAGCCACGGCCCCGGTGAGCTGCTGGACGGCCTCGACCTGGTCCTGACCCGGGACCGCCAGTCCGAGGAGCTGTTCGCCACCGTCTGCTGCTGCTGGATCAGCCCCGACCGGGACCGGATCACCGTCGCCCTGGCCGGCCATCCCCCGCCGCTGCTGGCCCGCGACGGCCGGGTCGAGGCCGTCGAGGTCCCGAGCGGGCCCGCCCTGGGCATCCACGACCAGGGCTACCCGTGGGAGGCGGCCCAGCTGGAGGCGGCCGGGCCCTGGACGTTGCTGTGCTACACCGACGGGCTGGTGGAGGGCCGCCGCGCCCCCGGGTCGGTGGAGCGGTTCGGGATCGACGCCCTGGTCGCGACGGTGGCCGGGCTGCTCGCCGGCAACGGCGGGCTCGAGGGCGTGCTCGACCGCCTGCTCGACGTCGTCCACGAGGCCAACGGCGGCGACCTCTCGGACGACCTGGCCATCCTCTGCCTGTCGCGGGACCACGGAAGCCGGGGTCGTGGCTGAGCGGCCCGAGGCGGCCCGGATCGCCCTGCCCCGCAGCCCGTCCAGCGTGGGCACGGCCCGCCGCTTCATCGCCGCCCGGACCGCCGCCTGGGCGTTCCCGGAGCCGGCCGCCGACCAGCTGGTCCTGATCGGCTCGGAGCTGGTCACCAACGCCGTCCTCCATGCCCGGACCGAGCTCACCCTGACCCTGGAGGTGCGCGACGACCGGGTCCGCATCAGCGTCAAGGACCGCAGCCAGACCCCGCCGACCCTGCGCCACTACCGGCTCGATGCCCTCACCGGCCGGGGCCTGGGCGTGGTCGCCGCCCTCAGCGACCGCTGGGGGGTGAGCACCACCCCCGACGGCAAGGTCGTCTGGGCCGAGCTGCAGGCCAACGGCGAACCCCACGCCCCCACGGCCCCGACACCGGCCGACCCGCCGGCCGCCCCCTCGGCCCCGCCGGCCGATGCCCCCGGAACCCGGCCGGTCCGGTACCCGGGCGTGCCCGTCGACGGCTACCTGGAGCTCCAGGCCCACAACGACGCCCTGTTCCGGGAGCTGGAGCTGATCAGCATCGAGCTCGAGGGCGACAACGCCGCCCAGGTCGCGGCCCCCCTGGCCGACCTCGTGGACCAGCTCTACCGCCGCTTCCGGGGCCAGCGGGACAGCTACCGCGACGTGGTCGCGGCCGCCCAGGCCGCCGGCCGGTCAACGGTCGAGCTGGAGACGGCCGTCTCCCCCGCCGCCGTTGCCGGGGCCCGCGGCTACCTGGCCCTGCTCGAGCAGGCCGACGAGCTCTGCCGCGCCGGCGTCCTCCTCACCCCCGAGCCGACCTCCTCGGTCAAGGCCCTGCGCGGCTGGTTCGTCGACCAGATGGCCGCCCAGGTCCTGCACGGCGCCACCCCGGCCGCGCCCGGCCAGCATCCCGCCATGGCGTCCGACAAGGTCAACAAGCAGGCCGCCTCCGACCTGCTCGGGCAGCTCGACGACGTCAGCGGCTGAGCAGCGGCGGCTCGATCCGGCGGAGCAGGGCGCCGACGTCGGGCCGGGCCTCCAGGGCCGCGCCGGGCACCGGGGGCAGGGGTGGGGCCGGGGGGAGGGTGGTGCCGGTGAGGCGCTCGTGGGCCTGGCGGTAGCGGGGGTTGGGGCCGCGGTCGTAGAGCTCCCGGTAGAGGGTGGCGGCGGTCGCGCGGGCGTGGGTCAGGGTGGGGTCGAGCTGGGCGGCGGCGTCCAGGACGGCCGCCCGGGCCGGTTGGCCACCCTCCCCGGACCAGGCGGGCTCCAGGGCCAGGGCCTCCCGGGCGGCGGCCGGCCCGGGGCGGTGGCCCCGCTCGACCTGGAGGCGCAGGCGCAGCAGGCGGGCCCGCAGCTCGACCTCGCGCTCGGCGTGGCGCCCGGCGATGGCCAGGGCCTCCTGGTTGTGCCGCTCGGCCTCGCCGGCGCGGCCGGCCGAGGCCTGCAGCTGGGCCAGGCCGTGCAGCCACTCGCACAGGAAGTGGGGCGCCTCCAGGGTGCGGGCGAGCCGGATGGCCAGGGTGTAGCGCTGCTCGGCCTCCTCGGGGTCGCCGAGGTCGGCGGCGGTGGCGGCCAGGCTGGCCACGCGGTTGGCCACGCTGGTCCAGTCGCCGAGCTCGACCGCGATCCGCAGGGCGTCGGCGAAGCAGGCGGTGGCCCGCTCGTGGTCGCCCCGCTCCCGGTACAGCTCGCCCAGGTTCCCGGTGGCCACCCCGGCCATCTGCCGGTAGCCGATCTCGGTGGCCACCCGCAGGGCGGTGCTGGCGCACTCCAGGGCCTCCAGGTGCTCGCCCCGGCTGGCGTACAGCCCGCCCAGGTTGTTGGCCGCATGGACCACGCCGCGGCGGTCACCGGCCGCGGTGGCGACCGCGAGCGAGCGCCGGAGCAGGTCGAGGGCCTTGGCGGTGTCGCCGGTGTAGGCGCTGACCAGCCCCAGGTGGTCGAGGGCGACGCTCATGGCCGCCTGGTCGCCGGCCTCGGTGGCCAGGAGCAGGTGCCGCCGGGACACCTCGGCCGCCCGCGGGTAGGCACCCTGCTGGATCAGGGCGTAGGCGAGGCGGTCCAGGGCCCGTGACAGCCCGCGCCGGTCGCCGAGGTCCTCGAAGGTCTCGGTGGCCAGGGTCAGCCACCGGACCGCCTCGGCGTACGACTTGGTGTAGATGAACAGGTCGCCCAGCTCCCGGCCGCCGGCGGCCAGCAGCGAGCGGTCGCCGCCGGCCCTGGCGATGCCCAGAGCCTTGAGATACGCCTGCTGGGCGTCGCCCCAGCGGCCGACCAGCTGCCACACCGCCCCCAGCTCCACCAGGACGTGGCCGCTGGCCGGCCCCTCCAGCAGCGGCAGCAGCCGCTGGTAGGAGGCGATGGCGGTCTCGTTGGCGAAGGCGTCCCGGGCCGCGTCGGCGGCCGCCCGGTACCAGACCCGCTGCTTGTCGACCCGGCGGGTGCGCCCGTAGTGGTAGGCCAGGGTGTCGGCGAACTGGGCCAGCCGGTGCGGGAAGGTCTCCTCGATGTAGGCCCCGACCCGCTCGTGCAGCCGGGTCCGCATCCGCAGGGTGAGGCTGTTGTAGGTCACCTCCTGGGTGATGGCGTGGCGGAAGCCGTACTCGGGCGCCGGGTCGCCGCGCAGCAGCGGGGTGAGCCGCAGCTCCTCCAGGCGCCGCAGCCGCCCGGCCACCTCTTCCGGTGAGCCGGCGGCCGGATAGCAGCCCGAGATCCACTCGGCCCGGAAGCGGCTGCCGAGCACGCTGGCCACCTTCACGACCGCCTTGTCGGCCTCGCTGAGCTGGTCGAGCCGGGCCAGCACGACCCGCTCGACGCTGTCCGGCAGGTCCGGGTCGTCGCCCGGACCGCGGTCGCGGACCAGGCTGAGCAGCTCCTCCAGGTACAGGGGGTTGCCCCCGGCCCGCTCGACGACCCGGCCGAGCACCCCGGGGGCGGGCGCCTCCCGGTCGCCGAAGAGCTGGCGGGCCCGCTCGGCGGCCAACTCGGCCGCGTCGGCCGCCGCCAGCTCCCCCAGGGTGACCTGGTGGTGGTGCGGGAGGTCGGCCAGGGCCTCGGTGACCTGGCGGCCGCTGTCGGTCGGACGGGTCGTGACCATCAGCAGCAGCGGCTCGCCGGGCAGGCCTCGGGCCAGGTGCTCGAGCAAGGCCCGCGAGCTCGGGTCGATCCAGTGGCCGTCCTCGACCAGCAGGGCCAGCGGGGCCGAGCGGGCCCGCTCCCGCAGCTCACCGGCCAGCACCGAGCGCAGCAGCTCGGCCCTGGCCGCCGGGTCCAGCGGGCCGGTCAGCTGGTTGTCGGGGACGGGGAGGTTGAGCACCGGCCCCAGCAGGGGCGCGTGGTCGCCGAAGCGGCAGGCCAGCACGTCCCCCTGCTCGGCCAGGGAGCTCCAGGGGTCGAGCCCGAGCAGCTCGCGCCAGATGGCCCGCCAGGGGAGGTAGCTGGTCTCCGGGCCCAGGGGCCGGCTGGCCCCGGCGGCGGTGGTGAAGCCGAGCCGGCGGGCGTGGTCGAGCGTCTCGGCGGCCAGGCGGGACTTGCCGATGCCGGGCTCGCCGACGACGGTCAGGACCATGGCCCGGCCGGCCGCGACCTCGGCCACGGCGGCCCGGGCCGTGGCC
>DATABK010000198.1:0-3774 GCA_036259695.1 Actinomycetes bacterium
GGTGGCGGCCGCCGACGTCGACGGCCGCGTCGCCGTCCAGCCCGGGGCCGACGTCGACGATCCGGCCGCCCGCGACGAGCACGTCGGCCTCGGCCGGCGGGGTCCCGGTGCCGTCGAAGACCAGCCCGCCGGTCAGCAGCGTCCTCGTCACCGGCGAACGCCCGCCCGGCCCGGCCCGGTCATCGCTGCGGCTGCCCGTCCTCGCGCTGGCGGGCCCGCTCGGGGGCGAGCAGGTAGTCGGTCAGGCCGACCACGTTGCCCCAGGGGTCGGCGACCTCGACCAGCCAGCCGGTGCGGAGCTCGCGCGGCTCGCCGAGCAGGGCCACCCCGGACGCGGCCAGGGCCTTGCCGGCCGCCCGGGCGTCGGGGACCTCCAGCCACAGCCGCGGCGACGGCCGGGGCGGTCCCGGGGCCACGTCGCCGGCCCGCACGACCAGGCCGGCCTCCTCGTCGCCGAGCCGGAACCCGACCACGCCGGCGTCGGGGAAGTCGAACTTCACCCCCAGGCCGAGGCGGCCGCCGTAGAACCCCTTGGCGACCTCCAGGTCGCCGACGTCCAGGAGCACGTTGTCCAGGCCGAGCACGGTGATCTCGCTCACAGGGAGCATCAAAGCGACGCCACCCGGCCCCGTCAAGGCGGGCCGGCTTGACAATTCGCCCTAGGAGCAGGCATCAAGGACGCGAACGGGTGGCCTTCCCCCACGCCGCCCAGGGAGGTCGGTACCGGTGCCACCTGACCCCTACGAGCGCCTCCAGGCCGCCAGGTCGGCCGTCAAGGCGCTGAAGGACGAACGGTCCATGCTGGCCGTCCGCCTGGTCGACCTGGCCAAGAGCAGCGACGAGGAGGCCCTGGTCGAGGCCTCGATGCGGCTGGACGCGCTGCCCACCGAGCTGCTGCGGGCCGAGCTCAAGCTGGCCCGGGCCGACCGCCAGGCGGCCCGGGCGACTCTCCAGGCGGCCGAGGCCAGCCTGGCCAGGGCCCTGGCCAACGTCCGCGACGTCGAGCCGCTGCCCGACGCCACCGTCAAGGAGAAGCTGGAGCGGGCGGCCGAGGCCGAGGGTGAGGAGGCCGGGGCCGGCGAGGCCGAGCCGGCTCCCACCGGGACGCCCGGGCTGGCCGAGGCGGCCAGGCAGCGCCGCGGCGCCGACGAGCAGTGGGTGCGCGAGTGCCGGCTGGCCGTCGAGCGGGCCGAGCAGCGGGTCCGGGCCCTGGAGGCGCGCGTCGCCGAGGCCGGCCGGCCCGAGCCCGACGAGACCGCCCACCGGGCCTTCGCCAAGCGGACCACCGAGGCCCGGGCGGCCATCGAGCAGGCCAGGACGGCCAACGGCCAGGCCGAGCTCGACCTGATCCATGCCACCGAGCTGGCCAAGGTCGCCCTCGACGGGCTGCTGGCGGCCCGGGCCGGGGCCGACTGGCGGGCCCTGGATGCCGCCCGCCAGGCCCGCGCCGACGCGGCCGCCGGGGTCGGCCCGGCCTGGGAGGCCCTGCGCTGCGCCGGCCTGCGGATCGCCAGGGCCGAGTACGAGCTCGACCGCCTGGTCGAGGAGTGGGTGTCGAGCCGGCCCTAGCCCGGTTCGTCCTCGGGGGGGCCGAACGGCTCGATGCGGGGGTTGGCGTAGACGCCCTCGACCGGGTCGGCGTCGGCGATCCGGTGGGCGGCGGTCTCGTCGACCAGGATCGTGTAGAGGCGCTCGGCCGGGCTGATGTTGACCAGCCCGAAGGCGGGGTCGACCTCCTCGGGGACCAGGCCGAGGAGCCGGCGCACCTCCTCAAGGGTCGCCTGCTCGGGGGCCAGGCGCAGGGTCACCATCACCCGGGCCATGTTCAGCGCCGCCGGGAGCGCTTGACCCCGCCCAGGGCCTCGGCCAGGGCGGCGCCGTCGACCACGCCCCAGCCGAAGTCGTGGTCGAAGCCGGTCCCGCCCAGGTCCAGGGCGGTCTTGCGGAGCAGGGCCCGCAGCTCGGCCGGGGACAGCACCGAGGATGGGTACTTCTCCCGGACCGCCGCCACCACCCCGGCCGCCACCGGGCAGGCGGCCGAGGTGCCGCCGTCGGCCGGGTACACCCCCGAGCCCTTGAAGTGGGTGTAGGCCGACAGGTCGGGCTTGTCGGGGTCGAGGCGGCCCGGCCCCTGGGAGGAGTAGCCGACCCGCCGCCGGCGGGTGTCGACCCCGGCCACCGACAGGACGCTCGGGTGGGAGTTGGCCCCGCAGATGGGCCGGGCCGTCCCGAACCGGCAGCGGCCGTCGGGGCAGTCGCGGCCGCAGTTGCCGGCCGCGAACAGGATGTCCGCCCCGGCCGCCTCCAGGCTGGCCACGATCACGTTGAACGGGTGGGCCGGGTTGTCGGAGTAGTTGCCGGGGTGGCCGACCGGGAAGTCCCAGGTGGGGGAGAACATCCCCCAGCTGTTGTTGACCACCAGGGAGCGGCGGCCGGCCGGCATGGCCTGGACCATCGCCAGCAGCCGGGAGTACGACAGCACGGCGTCCGACAGCAGCCCCGACATGGACGTCTCGCCAGGCGTCTCCGACAGCAGCAGGGCGTGGTCGACCAGGGTCGCCTTGGGGGCGGCGATGCCGACGTCATAGGCGCACATGGTCCCGTGGCCGACCGGGTGCTGGCCCGGCCTGGTCGCCACCCCGGCCGGAGCCCAGCTGCGCTGCCGGGAGAACCTGGGGTGGCGGCCCCTGGACTCCAGGTGGGCCAGATTGACCCCGGTGTCGACGATCACCACCGGCACCCGGTAGCCGTCCAGGCCGGCGTCGGCCAGGGCCTTGACCCCAAGCTGAGCGGTCACGTCCTGGTCGTTGCCGACCGCCGGGGCGCCCGGGCAGACCAGGCAGGTCGAGATCACCGGGTCGGAGAACACCCCGACCACCTCGGGCCGGGCGAAGGCCTCGGCCAGGGCCAGCCGCTGGCCGTCGGGGTCGTCGGGCAGGGTGCCCCGGACCAGGTAGGTGGCCTCCTCGGGGGCCATCGAGAAGCTGACCGCCGGCGAGTACAGGTACGGGCTGGCCCCCGGCTCGTCGGCCTGGGGGGTGGGCACCTGCACCGGGTTGAAGGCGGGGTCGATGACCAGCCCGGGGATGGGGGCGGCGGTGGTGGCGGCGAAGGAGGGCATCGCCTCCCCGCGCAGCGTGGCCGCGTGCACCTCCGGTGAGGAGCGGAACTGGACGAGCACGCGCATGGGCGTCCCCTTCATCGGCGGCGATCTGACCGCACGCTAGGGCGGCAACCCAAGCACGTCAACGGGCCGGCGCGCCGGCGGCCCGCAGGGCGGCGCAGTCGCCGGCTCCCGGCGCCTCGGGCAGGGTCCCGGCCAGCGCCTCCACCACCAGGCCGACGGCCAGCGGGTCGGTGACCAGGGCGCCGTGGCCGAGGCGGGCCGAGGCGCACACGTCCTGGACCCGGATGTTGGCCGCGCCGTCCAGGACGGCCGTGGCCGGCGGGGTGACCGTCTGGTCGAGCGCGGTCCAGACGCTGAAGAACTCCGGTCCCGGCGGGGTCTCGTCGCCCTCGTTCAGCTCGGCCAGCAGCGACGACCCGGGGGCGAGCTGGGCGCAGGCCCCGGCGCACAGGCCCGGGTCGAGGGCGGCCGCCGCCCCGGCCAGCTCGGTGCCGTGGTTGGGCGCGCCGAGCAGCACCACCCGGCGGGCCCGCAGCGCCCGCGCCGGGTCCTCGAGCAGGACCCGGACCACCACCCCACCGGCCGAGAACCCGACCAGGTCGACCCGGGCCGCCCCGGTCCGGTCGACCGCGCCGGCCAGCACCTCG
>DATABK010000199.1:0-3576 GCA_036259695.1 Actinomycetes bacterium
GGGGCGGCCGCGACCCCGGGAGGCTAGGCTGCGGTCATGACCACCTCCCAGCCCTCGACCCGGCCGTCGCCGGCCGCCGCCCGCCCCGGGTGGGTGGTCCTGGTGGTCGTGGTCGGGGTCGCCCTCAACCTGCGCCCGGCCATCGCCGCCGTGCCCCCGGTGCTGGACGCCATCCAGCGCGACCTCGGGCTGTCGGCGACCGCGGCCGGGCTGCTGACCGCCCTGCCGGTGGTCTGCATGGGGGCGTTCGCCCCGGTCGGGGCGGCGCTGGCCCGGCGGGTCGGGCAGGAGGCGGCCGTGGCCTGCGCCCTGACCCTGGTCACCGCGGGCACGCTCGCCCGTGGCCTCGACGCCTCGGCGGCGGCCCTGTACGGCGGGACCCTGCTGTCGGGGATCGGGATCGCCCTTGGCGGGGCCCTGCTGCCCCGGGTGGTCAAGGCCTGGTTCCCGTCCCGGCCGGGCGCGGTCACCGGCCTGTACACGGCCGGCCTGGTCACCGGGGCCATGCTGGCCTCGGCGGCCACGGTGCCGCTGATGGACGCGTTGAGCATCGGCTGGCCGGCCGCGGTCGCCGCCTGGGGGCTGCCGGCGGCGGCCGCCCTGGCCGCCTGGGTGCCGGTGACCCGGCGGCTGCGGACGGCGGCCGAGGCGGCCCCCGGACCGGTCCGGCTCCCCTGGGGCAGCGGCGTCGCCTGGCGGGTCACGCTCTACATGGGCTCCCAGTCGCTGCTCTACTACGCCGCCCTGACCTGGCTGTCCCCCCTGTACCTGGACGCCGGCTGGAGTGCCGACCGGGCCGGGCTGCTGCTCGGGCTGTTCAGCTTCACCCAGATCTTCTCCGCCCTGGCCGTCCCGGCCCTGGCCGACCGCACCGGCGACCACCGGCCCTGGGTCGCCCTGTGCGTCGGCGCCACCACGGCCATGCTGGCCGCCCTCGGCCTGGCCCCGACGGCCGCCCCGTGGGTGTGGGCGGCCGTGCTCGGCCTGGGTGTCGGCGGGATGTTCGCCCTGGCCCTGACCCTGCTGGTCAAGCTGGCCTCCTCCCCGGCCGCGGCCGCCCGCCTGTCCGGGATGGCGCTGCTGGTCGGGTACCTGCTCGCCGCCACCGGCCCGGTGCTGGCCGGTGCGCTGTACGACGCGGCCGGGTCCTACCGGGCCCCGTTCCTGGCCCTGGCCGGGATCGGCGTGGCCACCCTGGCCCTTGGCGTGTCGGTCCGCCCCTCGGACCGGGTCTGACCCTCGCAGGACCGGCGGGTTACCATCCGGGCAGGAGGAGGTCGGATCGTGCGGACCCAGGTTGGCATTGTCGGCGCGGGGCCGGCGGGGCTGCTGCTGTCGCACCTGCTGCACGGCGAGGGCATCGAGTCGGTGGTGCTGGAGAGCCGCAGCCGCGAGGCCGTCGAGCAGACGATCCGGGCCGGGGTCCTTGAGCAGGGCACCGTCGACCTGCTCACCTCGGTCGGGGTGGGCGAGCGGATGCAGCGCGAGGGCGCCGTCCACCACGGCATCGAGCTGCGCTTCGACGGCCAGGGCCACCGCATCGACTTCCCCAGCCTCACCGGCGGGCGGGCGATCATGCTCTACGCCCAGCACGAGGTCCTCAAGGACCTGATCAAGGCCCGGCTCGAGGCCGGCGGGGACATCCGGTTCGAGGCCGCCGCCGTGGGCGTGGACGACCTCGACAGCACCCGGCCCCGGGTCCGCTTCCAGGAGGACGGCCGCGACCAGGAGCTCGCCTGCGACGTCGTCGCCGGCTGCGACGGCTCCTGGGGCGTGTGCCTGCCGGCCATCCCGGCCGACCGGCGGACCGACTACCAGCGGGAGTACCCGTTCGGCTGGTTCGGGATCCTCGCCGAGGCCCCGCCGTCGGCCAAGGAGATCATCTACGCCTACCACCAGCGCGGCTTCGCCCTGGTCAGCACCCGCTCCCCCACGGTCCAGCGCCTCTACTTCCAGTGCGACCCCGACGAGGAGGTCGGCAACTGGCCGGACGAGCGGATCTGGGCGGAGCTGCGGGCCCGCCTGGAGACCAGGGACGGCTGGACGCTGGCCGAGGGCCCGATCTTCCAGAAGGGCGTCATCACCATGCGCAGCGTCGTCTGCCAGCCGATGCGGTACGGCCGGCTGTTCCTGGCCGGCGACGCCGCCCACATCGTCCCCCCGACCGGGGCCAAGGGGCTCAACCTGGCCGTCGCCGACATCGTCGTGCTCGCCCGGGCCCTGGTCGAGTTCTACCGGTCCGGCCGCACCGACCTGCTCGACGCCTACTCCGAGACCTGCCTGCGGCGGGTCTGGCGGGCCCAGCACTTCTCCTGGTTCATGACCTCGATGCTGCACCGGTTCCCGGGCAACGACCCGTTCCAGCACCAGCTCCAGCTCTCCCAGCTGCACTATGTGGCCAGCTCGCGGGCGGCCGCGACCAGCCTGGCCGAGAACTACGTCGGCCTGCCCCTGGAGGGACGGTGAGCGGCTACGCCCCGGAGCCGCCGGGGACCCACCCGCCGCTCGACTACCCCGACTACCGCTCCACCCGGCTGCGGTTCCCGCGCCGGCCGCTGACCCCCCTGCCCCACCGGCTCACCGAGGTCACCGGGCCCCTGCTCGGGGAGGAGCGGATCGGCGAGCACGACCACGACCTGACCGCCCAGCACGCCGGGGAGCCGCTGGGCGAGCGGATCATCGTGACCGGGCGGGTCCTGGACGGCGACGGCCGCCCCGTGCCCGGGACCCTGGTCGAGGTCTGGCAGGCCAACGCCGCCGGCCGCTACCGCCACGACGCCGACCGCCATCCCGCCCCCCTGGACCCCAACTTCAGCGGGGCCGGGCGCTGCGTCACCGACGCCGAGGGCCGCTGGCGGTTCGTCACCGTCAGGCCGGGCGCCTACCCGTGGAAGAACCATCCCAACGCCTGGCGGCCCGCCCACATCCACTTCTCGCTGTTCGGCCGGGCCTTCACCCAGCGCCTGATCACCCAGATGTACTTCCCCGGCGACCCGCTGTTCGGATTCGACCCGATCCTCGGGTCGGTGCCCGAGGCGGCCCGGGAGCGGCTGGTCGCCCGCTTCGACCTGGACACCACCGAGCCCGAGTGGGCGCTCGGCTACCGCTGGGACATCGTGCTGCGGGGCCGCCGGGCCACGCCCCTGGACGACGACGAGGACGGCGCGTAGGACCACGCGGCCGCCCCGGTAGAGGAGGGATCATGGGACTGCTCGATCCGTCGGTCTGGACCGGGAAGCTCTTCAGCGACGGCTGGGTGTCGCCGGCCGGGGGCAAGCGCACCGTGGTCGAGCCGGCCACCGGCGAGGAGCTGGGGCAGGCCGGCCTGGCCGACGCCGACGACGTGGCCAGGGCCACCGCCCGGGCCGCCGAGGCCCAGCCGGCCTGGGCGGCGGCGAGCTACGAGGAGCGGGCGCGGGTGCTGCGCCAGGCCGGCATCCTCTGGGAGCAGCACGCCGCCGAGGTCCGCGACTGGCTGGTCCGGGAGGCCGGGTCGATCCCGCCCAAGGCCGACGTGGAGATCCACGGGGCGGCCAACGAGTGCTACGAGGCGGCCGCCCACCCCACCCCCCCCAA
>DATABK010000200.1:0-5154 GCA_036259695.1 Actinomycetes bacterium
GGGGTCGTCCCTGCGCGTCTCGCCGCACCTGTGGACCACCGACCAGGACGTCCGGCGCCTGGTGGACGCCCTGGCCAAGGCGACCGGCGGGAGGGGGGCCCGGTGACCACGCTGGCGACCTACAACATCAAGGGCGGGGTCGGGAAGACCGCCTCGGCCGTCAACCTCGCCTACCTGGCCGCCCGCGACGGCCGCCGGACCCTGCTCTGGGACCTCGACCCTCAGGGCGCGGCCAGCTACCTGCTGCGGGTCCGCCCCCGCGTCAAGGGCGGCGGCAAGGCCCTCGTCCGGGGCAAGCGGTCCCTCGACCAGGCCGTCAAGGTCACCGAGTTCGACGGCCTCGACCTGGTCCCGGCCGACTTCACCTACCGCAACCTCGACCTCGTCCTCGGCGAGGCCAAGAAGCCGACCCAGCGGATCGCCCGGCTGCTCGGCCCCATGGCCGACGACTACGACCTGGCCATCCTCGACTGCCCGCCCGGCATCTCCCTGGTCGCCGAGAACGTCGTCCACGCCGCCGGCACCCTCCTCGTTCCCCTCATCCCCACCACCCTGTCGGTCCGCACCCTGGAGCAGCTCGGCGAGTTCGTCGCCGAGCTCGACCGCCCGCCGGGCCTGTTCCCCTTCTTCACCATGGTCGACGGCCGCAAGCGCCTCCACCGCGAGGTCATCGGCGACCTCCGCGCCTCCCGCGACGACCTGGCCGCCACCGTCATCCCCAACCTGTCGCTGGTCGAGCAGATGGCCGTCCACCGCGCCCCCCTGCCCGTGTTCGCTCCCCACAGCCGGGTCACCAGGAGCTACGAGGAGCTGTGGAGGGAGGTTCAGGGCCGTTCGGGGAAGCGGGCGGCGCGCTAGCGCCGGCCCAGGACCACCGAGGCGGCAGCTCATTGGCCTGGACGACCACGCCGTCGCGCGGGCCATGTTGCTCGTGCCCAACTGCAGCACATCTCGTCATACGAGAGGCGGCCGCTGCGCAACGAGGGCCGTCCAGCGGGCCGGGGTGAGGCCGTAGGCCCGCTTGAACTGGCGGGTCATGTGGCTCTGGTCGGCGAAGCCGGCGTGGGCGGCGGCCTGGGCGAGGGGCAGGCCGTTCTCGATCGCGGCCCGGGCCAGGGCGAGGCGGCGCATCGTCCGGTACCGGTCGGGGCTGGTCCCGAAGGCCCGCCGGAAGTGGCGGGCCAGGGTGAAGCGGTCGGTCCCGGTGATGGCTTCCAGGGTCGAGGCCGGCGTCTGCTCGCTGGCGTGGGCGGCGAGGTAGCTCCGGGCCAGCCCGACCGCTCTGAGGTCGATCCTGACCGGGCGCCGGCCGGGCCGGCCCCCAAGCGAGCGGAGGGTGTCGGCCATCGTGGCCGCGATCTCGGCCCGGGCGAGGTCGCTGATCGGCTCGTCGATGTCGGCCAGCAGCGAGGCCACCCGCCGGGTGGCCGGCAGCGGCGTCTGCACCGGGTCGGCGACGAACGGCAGCGCGCCGCCGCCGAGGGCGTCGCGGACCAGCTCCGGCGCCAGGTACAGGATCCGGTAGCCGAAGCCGTCGTCGGTCCCGGCGGCGCCGTCATGGGTCTCGTCCGGGTGCAGGACATGCAGCTGGCCGGGCAGGCAGACCCGGCGGCTGCCTCGGTAGCGGAAGGTCTGCACGCCGGCGGTGGTGATGCCGACCGCGTAGCTGTCGTGCCGGTGCGGCTCGTAGGCGCTGTCGGACAGGTACACCTCGGCCCGCTCGAGGCCGGGAGCCCGGGCCCCGAACCGGATCGAGTCGCGCCGCCGGCTGCAGGATCGTTCAAGACGACCGGCGGCGGCGCTGCCTAGCCTCCCGTCCATGCTTGGCAGTATCGCAGCGGCGACGGTCCGCTGGGGATCGATCTGGCCGCTGGTGGTCACGGCGCTGGCGCTCATGGGCAGCCCCGGTCCGGCGACCGTCAGCCTGGCCGCCGCCGGATCGGCCTACGGGGTGCGGCGCTCGCTCGGCTACCTGGCCGGGATCGTGCTGGGAACGGCGGTCGTCCTGGTCGCGGTCGCGGCCGGGATCACCGTGACCCTCCTGGCCGTCCCGGTCCTGCGGTCGGTCCTGGTGGCGCTCTCGGTGGCCTATATCCTCTGGCTCGCCTACCGGATCGCGACCACGCCCCGGCCCGGGGAGGGCCCCGCCGCCGCCCCGCCTTCGCTGGCCGGCGGGGTGCTGCTCGGCGTGGCCAACCCCAAGGCCTGGGTGGCGATCGCCGCCGTGTTCGCCAGCACCCGCCTGGCCGGCACGGCCGCCGCCGACGCGGCCGCCAAGGTGGCCGTGCTGAGCCTGGTGATGGTCCTGATCATGGTCGCGTGGCTGTTCGCGGGCGCCTGCTTCGCCTCGATCCTCCGCGACCCGGGCCGGGCCCGCGCGGTCAACCTGGCCCTGGCCGCCGCCCTGGTCGGCTCGACCGCCCTGGCGGTGCTGCGCTGATGGCGGTGGGGTTCATCGGGCTCGGGGTCATGGGCCAGGCCATGGCCGGCAACCTGGCCCGCGCGGGGACGAAGCTGGTGGTCTGGAACCGCTCGCCCGGCCGCGCCGACCCCCTGCGGGCCGCCGGCGCCCGTGTGGCCGGATCCCCGGCCGAGGTCTTCCAGCGGGCCCGGGTCGTGCTGCTCATGCTGGCCGACGGCGCCGCCGTCGACGCCGTCCTCGGCCGGGGCACGCCGGCGTTCGCGGCCAACGTGGCCCACCACACCATCGTCCACATGGGAACGACCGCCCCCGCCTGGTCGCGCGACCTCGAAGCCGACATCCGCACCGCCGGCGGCGCCTACGTCGAGGCCCCGGTCTCCGGCTCCCGCGAGCCCGCCGAGGCCGGCCAGCTCGTGGCCATGCTCGCCGGGGAGCCCTCGGCCGTCGCCGAGGCCCGGCCGCTGCTCGACCCGATGTGCGGGCAGACGTTCCTGTGCGGCCCGGTCCCGACCGCCCTGCTGATGAAGCTCTCGGTCAACCTGTTCCTGACCACCATGGTGGCCGGCCTGGCCGAGACGGTGCGGTTCGCCGGCGGGCACGGCCTCGACCTGGCCCAGCTCCTGGCCGTCCTCGACGCCAGCCCGATGGCCAGCCCGGTCTCCCGGGCCAAGTCCCGCAAGCTGGTCACCGAGGACTTCGCCGTCCAGGCCTCGATCGCCAACGTCCTCGAGAACACCCGCCTGATCACCGCCGAGGTCCGACGCGCCGGCCTGGCCTCACCGTTGCTCGAGGCTGCCCATGCCCTGTACACCGAGACTTTCGCCCTGGGTCACGCCGACTCCGACATGGCGGCGGTCATCCGGGCCTTGGAGACCCGCACCGGCTCCCAGCGCTAGGACGGCCGGTGGCAGACCGCCTCGAGGTTGTTGCCGTCCGGGTCGAGGACGAAGGCGCCGTAGTAGTGCCGGTGGTAGTGGGGGCGGAGGCCGGGCGGGCCGTTGTCGCGGCCTCCGGCGGCCAGCCCGGCGGCGTGGAAGGCGTCAACGGTGGCCCGGTCCGGGCTGGCGACGGCGACATGGGTCGGCCCGCTCACCGGCCGGTTGACATGGACGAACAGGTCCGGCTTGCCGTCGCGCCCGAAGCCGAGGGAGCCGTCGCGCTCGATCAGGAGCCGGTAGCCGAGCGGGGCCAGCGCCCGCTCGAAGAACGCCCTGCTCCGGTTCAGGTCGCTGACGCCGAGGCCGACGTGGTCGATCACGAGCCCTCCTTGGTCCGGAGTGGTCGGAAGGTGCGGAGTTCGCCGACGAGCAGGTCGGGTGTTCATGGCTGGGAAGTGGCCGCCGCGGTCGAACTCCGACCAGTGCATGGTGCCGCCGGGGTCGAGCCGGGAACGGATGGTGGTGTCGGCGGCGACCACCGCCACCCCGGTCGGCTGCCCCGACCTCGCAGGCCCCGCATCGTCGGGGGGTGCCGGGGTTGTTGGCCCGGGCGGTGAACTCGCGCCAGGCTGCCATGCCCTCATAGGTGGCATGAGCCGAGGACGCCCCCGAGCCGGTGAACCAGTACACGCTGACCCCGGTGAGCTGGTCGCGGTGGGCCTGGGGGATCTGGATCCGGAACGGCCGGATCTCATGCGCTCGCCCATCAGGGCTCCTTGGGGTTGCGTGGCCGGCACCGTGCCTGCCTCACCATCTACGAACGGCGTACCCCGAGATCGACCTGGTGGCGCTCAGGCGCCGCCGTTGCCTGGCGTGTCATCGGAGCGGATCGGCGGCCCGAGGGTGGGGGCGCCGTGGCGGGTGCCGATCTCCTCCAGCACGCTCGGGTCGGGCGGCCCCTCGACCGACGTCAGGTACGCCGCCTGCTCGGCGAACAGCTCCTCCACGCCGCCGGGGAGGGCCAGGGCCAGGACCTGGACCGGCTCCGGCCCGGCGTTCGCGAAGGTGTGGGCCGTTCCGCGCGGAACCCACAGGAACCCACCGGCCTCCGCCTGGACCCGCCGGTCGCCCAGCTGGGCCTCGAGCTTGCCGCGGATCACATAGAAGGCCTCGTCGACCTGGTCATGCTTGTGCAGCACGGGACCCGGCTCCCAACCTCCCAAGGTGAACTCGCAGGCACTGAGCCGGCCGCCCGTGTCAGTGGCCAGAGCCTTGAACGGCAGGATGGCGTCGTCACGACGGACTCGCCGGCAGCGAGCACATAGGGTGCGGCCCGGTCGTCCACAGTGTCTCCTGTCGTCGGCACCTCTCCGATGCGGTCGGCTTACTGTAGTCAGACGGACACGGTGAGTGCCCGAGTTGACTGGAGCCTACCGGCGGCCATCGCCTGGCCTGCGGCAAGGAGCAGCCAGTGCCCGCCACCGAAGCCCAAGCCCCGGACCGCCGCCGCGCCCTCCAAATCTCAGCCGCCTCGGCAGCATTCGGCATCGGGGGCGCGCTGGCCGCCACGCGCATACGGCCACCGCTCAGGGACGGAATGCCCTCCTGACCAACGATCGTGCTCAACTCAGCCGGTGGGATGATGGGACCCGGACCCACCACCCCCTGCTAGCAGACGTTGGCAATCCGCCAACGCGGCGCGGCAGCGTCTTCCCGTCCTGACCGGCCGCTACAGTCAGGCGATGACTGTGGGGCGAGACCTCGTCGGCAGCGGGCTGGTGGTTGCCGCCGCAGTGCTGTGGGGGATGACCGGGACGGCGCGCGCGCTCACGCCGGCCGGGACCTCGCCGCTGT
>DATABK010000201.1:0-12002 GCA_036259695.1 Actinomycetes bacterium
ACACCGTGACCCTGGAGGACGGTGCAGCTGCCGGCCACGCCAGCGCCGGGTCGGCCGGGCGGCCCCAGCGGTCGGCCAGCGACGAGCCGGCCGACGCGGCCGGGGTCTCTGCCCACGAGTCGGCCAGCACTGCCGGCCAGCGGCTGTCTCACACCGATGCTGACGTCCAGCCGGCGTCGGCCAGCGTCGGCGGCGAGCCGGTTGGGGCGGTCGGGGAAGGCCGGCTTCCGGCCGGTGAAGGCGTCAGCCGCCCTTTCGTGTACGAGACGCCAGGTGGCCAGGACGGTGCCGCTGGCGCCCGTCGGCGCCAGCCTGGGCAGGTGCGGCTGCGCAGATACCTGGTCACCGAGGTGGTCACCGACACCGAGTCGGGGCAGCGCCACGAGCTGCAGGTCCAGCGCGAACCGGTGTCCGACGCCGAAGTCGATGCCATCACCCCGGCCACAAACCAGCAGGGCCAGCCGATCGGTCAAGAGGCGGCCGAACCCGAGCCCAACGACTGGTTCAGTGACGGCAGCGACCCACAGCGCTGAACAACAGAAACGGGGGAGGTGTGGCGATCCCACAAGACAACACCCGGGCCCTGGTGGCTTCATGCCCGGTTGCAGCCATATGAAAGGTAGTTCGATGTCGAGAAAACTGCTTGTTGTCTTTGCCCTTGTGGGCGTGCTGTCAGCGGTGGCGATCAACCACGCCGGGGCAGCCACCCAGACCACCAATGATGTGACCCTGATCGCTGACCCTTCGGTGGTGGTCGGCACCTCGACCTTGACCCGCACCGACCGTGGCATCTCGTTCACGCTGCAGACCAGCGGGCTGGAGTCCGGCCGTGCGGTAACGATCTGGTGGATGGTCGTCAACCCTGACGGCGGAGTGGCGGTCTTGTATGCCGCCGGCCATGTCCTCGGCCGGGACGGCACGGCGACCTTCGCCGGCTACCTGCCGGTGGGCGACAGCGACGGCCATGCGATGGGCACCGACACCACCCTTGAGGACGCCCTCCAGGCCACGGTGTATCTGGTCGTCCGCGACCATGGTCCGGCCAATCCCAGGACGGTCAACGCCCAGATCCACACCTTCGGGGTCTGCAATACCAGCTGCACCGACCTGCAGATGTCGGTCCACCAGCCCAACTGAACCACCCCCCCTACACCCTTGATCGCCTACCGCGCCTCCCCCCTGACCGCCACGGCAACGGTGCCGCAACGATGGAGCCCCCGCCCGTCCCCCTGGGGCGGGGGCTCCGCCATCAGACCGCGGCCGAGGGCTCTCTAGGCGAGGAGTCTGGGATACATGGCCAGCAGGTCCAGGACGTCCAGCTCCGTATCATCTGGCGAGCCCAGCACCCGGACCCCTCCGGTTTGCCGCCATCGCCCGCTTGCGAGCTCGCCAATGAATGCGACTGTTTCTTGAGCATCAATCTTACTGTAGGCATAAGGACACTACGGGCGAAATAGGACGCGCCTGCCGGGAGTAAGCGATGCCGTTCTTTACCAATATGTTCTGAACGCCGCAACGCCCGGCCGCCTTAATCCATTTGTCCACGACCAATTAGAAAGGGCTATTGCCAAGGTGCCGGAATAGGCCTAGGGTCGGCGCTGCTCTAGACGGTGCGACGCCGGAGGTCAGCAATGGACGCGCTCTATCAGGCTGCCCCGGACGTCCACGTCTTTCCGGCCAACTTGCCCATGCCAGGGGTCGGGGTCCTCCCGGTGAACGCCTATTTGGTGATGGCGGAGGAACCAGTGCTGATCGACACCGGCATCGGGGTCGACGGCGATGACTTCATCGCCGCGGTGAGCTCGATCATCGACCCGCACAAGCTGAAGTGGGTCTGGCTGACCCATGACGACGCCGACCACACCGGCAGTATCCAACGCGTGATGGAGCTGGCGCCCAACGCCACGCTGGTCACCCACGGGTTCAGCGCGCTGCGGATGGGAACCTGGTGGCCGGTCCCGATGGAGCGGGTGCACGCGATCCGCTTCGGGGACGAGATCCATGTTGGGGACCGGACGCTGACCGCGGTCGCGCCGCCGCTGTATGACAGCCCCATGTCGATCGGGGTGCTCGACCAGTCAACGGGTGCGTTGTTCAGCGTCGACGCCTTCGGGGCGATCCTCCCCGAGCCGACCCAGGACGCCTCGGAGGTTCCGCCCGAGGCGCTGGCCGGCGGCATGCTCGGCTGGGCGACCTCTGACTCACCGTGGGCCCATGTCGCCGACCGCCAGCGGTTCAGCCAGGTCCTGGACCGGGTCCGCCAGCTCCAGCCCACACGGATCTTCTCCTCCCATCTGCCAGCCGCGAGCGGGACCTCGCTGGAGGCGTTCTTGGCGGTGCTGGAGACGGTCCCGGACGCCGAGCCGTTCATGCCGCCCGACTCCCACCAGTTCGCCCAGATGATCGCGGCCATGGCCGAGCTGCAACGCGGCAGCACCCCATAGCCGCGCTTCCAGGCCAGGTCCTCCCACCCACACAGTCCGCCACCTGGCCTTGCGATCCGAGAGTCGCCTCGGCCCGGGAAGCGGTGCAGAGATCCTCGTTCTTGGAGGAAGCTGTCCGGAGGCTTCCCCGATCTTGCTGAGCGGTGCTGAGGGCAACCGTCAGGCGCACGATTGCCGTCCAGGTCGGGCTCCTTGGCGTATCAAGGACGCCTGGGATGTGCCGACACACCCCCAATGGAGGCACGCCGCCGATCGTGGCTGGCGGACTGGTTCACGGCGGCCCGAGGGGGGGTTGGGTGCGACGCCGACTGGGATGGTGGCTGCTGGTCGGGGTGCTGGTGGCCGGCTGTACCACCTCGGGGGCCAACCAGCGTGTGGGCAGTGACCAGACCGATATCTGGTTCGCCCAGCACATGGTCCCGCACCTGCTCCAGAACAGCGCCATCGTGGGCCTGGTCGGCGACCGGCTCACCCGCCCCCAGCTGGCCCGGCTGGCCGGCACGATCAACCGGCAAAGTACTGCCAACGTCCAGGAGCTGCAGGGCTGGCTGGAGAGTCGGGGGCTGGCCCCCTACGACCCCCAGCAGGACCCCAACCACGGCAAGGTGACCGACCTGTCACGGCTGTCCAAGGCCAAGGATGCCGGGTTCGACCGCGCCTTCCTCAAGGTGATGCTGGCCCGGCACCGGACCGGCCTGCGCATGGCCGCCGCCGAGGCCCGCGAGGGTGCCATTCCCGAGCTCCGCGCGCTCGCCCGGCGGATGACGACCGAGCTGCGGGCCCAAATCGAGCAGATGACGGCGTTGCTGGCAGCCTGAGCTGGTCCGCTGGCGAGCTCGCGGGTTAGCACCCCAGCCTGCTGGATGGCGACGCCGGGCCGGCGGGCACGTCCTCCGGCCAGGCTCTTTCCCGGTTCAGGTGGTGCGTTGCCGTGGCGGTGTCGGCGACGGCGCTGGCGCGGCTTCCTCGGCGGCGGCTTCCTGTTGCGAGAGGGGCGGCCGCACGATGAAGGGGATGATGGCGCTGACCAGCATGATCCCGGAGATCACGTAGAGGGCGTTGCTGTAGGCGCCGGTGGATTCACGGATCCTGGCGATCAGGGTCGGCCCGACGATGCCGGCCACGCCCCAGGCGGTCAGCATCAACCCATAGACCGAGCCGACGTTCTTGGGGCCGAAGTAATCGGCGGCGAACGCCGGCATGGTCCCGAAGCCGCCGCCATAGCAAAGAAGCACGATGAAGGCCAGGGTGGCGAACAGGCCGAAGCTGGTCGCCCGTGGCAAGAGGAAGAACACCACGGCCTGGATGAGGAACATGGCCAGGAAGACCCACTTGCGGCCGATGAAGTCCGACAGCCAGGCCCACAGGAACCGCCCGGCCCCATTGGCGATGGAGATGATGCCGACCAGCCCGGCGGCGACGATGGCGCTCACCTCGGTGATCTCCTCGGCCATGGGGGCGGCCTGGGAGATGATGGCGATGCCGGCGGTGACGTTGAGGAACAGCAGCGCCCACAGTGCATACCACTGCCAGGTGCGAACCGCTTCCTTGACGGTGTAGTCCCGGGCCGAGCGTTGTGCCTTCTGCGCCTCGGACGGCTCCCACCCGGCCGGCTTGTAGCCCTCTGGGGGGTTACGCATGAGCGAGGCGGCGGCGGCGACCATGACCAGGTAGATGACGCCCAGGATGGCGAAGGTTGGCAGCACGCCCCGCGACTCGATGAGGCGGGTCGCGATCGGCGCCGTGACGAGGGCGCCGGCACCGAAGCCGGCGACCGCGATCCCGGTGATCATGCCCCGCTTGTCCGGGAACCACTTGACCAGGGTGGCCACGGGGACGATGTAGCCGAAGCCGAGCCCGATCCCGGCCAGGACTCCGTAGGTGAGATACAGCACCCAGAGCTTGTCGGCCGACAGGCTGGCCAGGAACACCCCCGCCCCGTACAGCACCGCGGCGGTGAGGCCGACGGTCCGGGGGCCGACTCTGGCCATCCACAAGCCGCCGAACACCGCGGCGAGGCCGAGGAAGAAGATCGACAGGGTGAAGGTCAGGGTGACCTGGGAGATGGACCAGCCGAACTCATCGGTCAGCGGGATCCGGAACACGCTCCAGGCATAGACCGCGCCCAAGGCGATCTGCATGACAACCCCGGCGGCCGCGATCACCCACCGGTTGCCGACGGCGCCTTGGCGTGTGGTTTCGGTCTCTCCAGCCATGATGGGCCTCCTGCTCGGCGGTCGGCTGGTGGTTTCGAGGCGCCCCTAGCGGTTGGCCGCCTCCAGTCTTGCCCGTTGCGGCTTGACGACGTACTTGGGGTCGCGGGCCGACTGGAACCCGGCCTTGTAGACGGCCAGACGCTCCAGGGCCGAGCCGGCCAGCAGCAGCCCGCTCCCGGCCACCGCCGCCCATCGCCGTCGGGTCCCACCGGCCGCCACCGCGGCCGCCCCGGCGAGGGTGCAGCCTCGGGCCAGCTTGGCGTACCGGCCGGCTGGGCCCTGGTGGTAGGGCTCGGCCAGCTCGCCCAGGCGCCGCTCCATCACCCCGGCCGTCGCCAGCTCGACCAGGGCGCCGACCACGGCCAGGCGGCGGGCCGGGCCGGCGTCGGCCGCCGGGGTCAGCGCCATGCTGGCGGCGCCGGCGCTGGCCAGGGCGCTGCCGGCGAAGACCATCGGTAGCTCGCGGCCGGCCTCGTGCCAGACCGGCACGGCGGTGTTGGCCACCAGTACCCCGGTGTAGGTGCACAGGGCGGGGCCGAGCAGCCCGGAGACGACCTCGGCGGCGCGGCCCAGCCCGGGCAGGATGCCGAGCCGGTCGCT
This sequence comes from Actinomycetes bacterium, assembly GCA_036259695.1. Taxonomy (GTDB): domain Bacteria; phylum Actinomycetota; class CALGFH01; order CALGFH01; family CALGFH01; genus CALGFH01. Next base: position 5,261 of record DATABK010000201.1, read on the forward strand.
GACGGCCGCCCCGACCGCGGCTGGACCCATGGCGGCCAGGACCCAGCTGCCCATGCTCATCGGCGAGGTCGGCTTGATCACCCGCAGCATGTGGTGGAACCGCTCGGGCCGCCCCAGGTCGGACACCAGCAGCGGGACGCTGGCGGTGACCCCGGCCCCGGCGACGGTGAGGGCGCTGCGGGCCAGGCGGTGGTTGCCGGTCAGGCGGGCGGCCACGGCCAGCGGGGCCGCCGCCCCGGCCATGCCGCCGACGAAGAAGTACCAGGGGACCTCGAGGGTCCAGGCCGGTTCCTTGATGATCGGCCGGCCGTAGTAGGAGCGGAACTCGGCCTCGGGGACCATCAGGCCGCGGTCGCGCCGCCGGCGGCGGCCGTCGCTGCGGCCCGCGATGGTCCGGCGCTCCCCGGTGGCGGTCGTCGATCCGTCGCCGGTGGCGCCCAAGGGCGTCGGCTGCCGGGTGGTCATCGCCGCCCTCCCGCGACCGCGGCGGCCACCGCGGTGACCACGACCCCGGCCGCGACCGCCGCCGCCTTCCACAGCTTCGGCAGGTCGCGGGTGGTGGAGACCGGGTCGGGCGGTAACCCGTACACCTCGGGCTCGTCCAGCAGCAGGAAAAACGCGCCCGCCCCGCCGATCCCGTTCGCCTCGTCGCGCAGATACAGGCGGGCGTCGCCGAAACCGGCCTCGTGCAGCTTCTCCAGTTTGGCGTCGGCCCACTCGCGCAGCTCCTCCAGCGGCCCGAACTGGATCGACTTGGTCGGGCAGGCGTGCGCGCAGGCAGGCTCCATGCCGTCCTTGAGCCGGTCATAGCAGAGGGTGCACTTGAACACCCGCCCGTCGCCCTCGCGCCGCTCGATCACCCCGAACGGGCAGGCGGGCACGCAGTAGCCGCAGCCGTTGCAGATGTCCTGCTGCACGACCACGGTGCCGAACTCGGTGCGGAACAGGGCCCCCGTCGGGCAGACCTCCAGGCAGGCCGCCGAGGTGCAGTGCTTGCACACGTCCGAGCTCATGAGCCAGCGCATGCCCTCACGAGCCTGGGCCACGCCGGTCACGGCGCCGGAGGCGGCGGCCGCGGCCGCCGCCAGGTCGACATCGGGTACCTGGACCGGTTTGGCCTGCTCGATGAAGGCGACGTGCCGCCAGGTGTTGGCCCCAAGCGCCATGGTGTTGTCATAGGAGTTGCCACTGATCCGCAGCGGCCCGTGCTCGGGGACCAGGTTCCATTCCTTGCAGGCGACCTCACACGCCTTGCAGCCGATGCAGATGCTGGTGTCGGTGAAGAACCCCATCCGCGGCCGGGCCTCGCCGTCGTAGCCGCCCCCGAAGGTCGGGGTTGGCAGGTCGGTCAGGGTCACCCTCGGCCTCCTTCCCCGTCCTCGGCGATCCCGGCCCGGGCCCGGCGCTCCTCGACCAGCCGGCCCAAGGCGGCTCCCCGCGGCCGGCGGCCCGGCTGGATGTCGCAGGTCGCGGCCTTGCACTCCTGGATCTGGACGTTCGGGTCCAGCACCAGCGCCAGCAGGTCGTTGGCCGGGTCACCCTTGGCGATGCCCCGGTTGCCCCAGTGGTAGGGCAGGCCGATCTGGTGCACCGTCCGGCCCTGCATCTTCAGCGGCGGAATCCGGTCGGTGACCAGCACCCGGGCCTCGATGGCGGCCCGGGCGCTGATGATCGTGGCCCAGCCGCCGTGCTCCAGGCCCCGCTCGGCGGCCAGCTCCGGGCTCACCTCGCAGAACATCTCCGGCTGAAGCTCCGACAGGTACCCCTGGAAGCGGCTCATCCCGCCGGCGGTGTGGTGCTCGGTCAGCCGGTAGGTGGTGAACACGTACGGGTAGGGGTCGCCGGCCGGGTCCTGGGCTGGCGGCGGGTGGTAGCGGTTACCCTCGCGCTCATACTCCAACCGGGCCGGGTTCAGTTCCTGCTTGTAGACGGCATTGGCCAGCGGGGATTCCTTCGGCTCGTAATGAGCCGGCAGCGGCCCGTCCTTGAGCCCGGCGGGGGCGAACAGCCAGCCCCGCCCGTCGACCTGCATGATGAACGGCTCGTCACCCCGGTTGACCTGCTCGGCCTTGGCGCCCTGGCCCGGTACGTAGTCGGGCCGCTTGGTCTTGGGGAAGTCGGGCACGTCCTCGCCGGTCCACTCGCCGGCCTCCTCGTCCCACCAGACGTAGCGCTTGCGTTCCGACCAGGGCCGGCCCTCGGGGTCGGCCGAGGCCCGGTTGTAGAGCACCCGCCGGTTGGCCGGCCAGGCCCAGCCCCACTCCAGCGGGACCCGTCCCTGTTCGCTGGCCGGCTTGCGCCGAGCCGCCTGGTTGACCTCGTCGGCAAAGCAGCCGCAGTAGATCCAGCAGCCACAGGCGGTGGAGCCGTCCGCCTTGAGCTGGGTGAAGCTCGACAGGGCCTTGCCGTCCGGGCCCCAGCCGTTGATCTCGCGCAGGATCGCCTCGGCGCTCGGGTCCTCATGCGCTCCCTCGACCGGGTACTCCCAGGCCAGGTCGAGCACGGCCCGGTCCTTGGGATCGTTCGAATCCGCCAGCTTCTCCCGGATCCGGCGGCCCAGGTGGTACATGAACCACAGGTCCGAGCGGCAGTCCCCCTTGGGATCCAGCGCCTTCTCCCGCCACTGCAACAGCCGCTGGGTGTTGGTGAAGGAGCCCTCCTTCTCCACGTGGGACGCCGCCGGGAGGAAGAACACCTCGGTGCCGATGTCGGCGGTGACCAGCTCCCCGCTCTCGATCTCGGGGGCGTCCTTCCAGAAGCTGGCCGACTCGATCTCGACCAGGTCCCGCACCACCAGCCAGTCGAGCTTGGCCAAGGCCCTGCGGTGGAGCTTGGAGTTGGCCGACCCGACGGCCGGGTTCTCGCCCAGCAGGAAGAACCCCTTGACCTTGCCGTCCAGCATGTCAAGGGCCGTCTGGTAGGTGCCGTGGTCGCCGCTCAGCCGGGGCAGGTAGTCGAAGCAGAAGTCGTTCTCGGCGGTGGCCCGGTCCCCGTACCACGCCTTCAGCATGCTCACCAGGAACGCATCGGTGTGCCCCCAGAACCCGCCCTTCTTGGTGTTCTTCTCCAGGTAGGCGGCCAGGTCGTCGTAGCCTTCGGCGTTGGGCATCGGCAGATACCCGGGCAGCAGGTTGTAGAGGGTGGGGATGTCACTGGAGCCCTGGATGGCGGCATGGCCGCGCAGGGCCATGATCCCCCCGCCGGGCCGGCCGATGTTGCCCAGCAGCAGCTGGAGGATGGCCGCGGTGCGGATGTACTGGGCCCCGACCGAGTGCTGGGTCCAGCCGACGGCATAGGCGAAGCTGGTCGTGCGTTCCCGGCCCGAGTTCTCACACAGCGTCTCGGCGACCTCCAGGAACAGGTCCTGGGGGACGCCGCAGACCTGCTCGACCAGCTCGGGGGTGTAGCGGCGGAAGTGCTTGCGCAGGAGCTGGAACACACACCGGGGATGCTGGAGCGTCGGGTCGGTCTGGGGCGCATGGGCCTCGTCCAGCGGCGCCCCGATGCCGCCGTGCTGCTGGCCGGTCTCGCTCTCGTGCTCACCCTCGGCGTGGTCGCCGTCGTCGAGCCCGGCGTACTGCCAGGTGGTGTTGTCGTAGGTGCGGCGCTCAGGGTCCCAGCCGCTGAACAGGCCGTCGGCGTCCTCGGTGTCCTGGAACCGTTCGTCGATGATCGCCGAGGCGTTGGTGTAGCTGACCACGTACTCCTTGAAGTAGCGCTCGTGCTCAAGGACGTAGTTGATGATGGCGCCCAGGAACACGATGTCGCTGCCGGCCCGGATCGGCACGTAGGTGTCGGCGTGGGCGCTGGTCCGGGTGAACCGGGGGTCGACGTGGATGAGCTTGGCCCCCCTGGCCTTGGCGTCGATCACCCACTGGAAGGCCACCGGGTGGCACTCGGCCATGTTCGAGCCCTGGATCAGGATGCAGTCGGAGTTGACGAGGTCACCCGGGTAGGTGGTCGCGCCACCCCGGCCGAACGAGATCCCCAGACCGGGGACCGTGGAGGAGTGTCATATGCGGGCCTGGTTCTCGATCTGGATGGCCCCGAGCGCAGTGAACAGCTTCTTGATCAGGTAGTTCTCTTCGTTGTCGAGGGTGGCCCCGCCGAGGCTGGCGAACCCCAGGGTCCTTCGGTAGATCTTGTCGCCGTCGACGTCCTGCCAGCCGGCCTCGCGGGCGGCGAGCACGCGGTCGGCGATCATGTCCATCGCCTGGTCGAGCTCCAGCTCCTCCCACTCGGTGCCGTGGGGCCGGCGGTACTTGACCTTGTACTCGCGGTTCGGCCCGGTCACGAGTTGCTTGGAGGCGGCCCCCTTTGGGCAGAGCCGGCCGCGACTCACGGGGCTGTCGGGATCGCCCTCGATCTGGGTGACGCGCTCGTCCTTTACGAACACCTTCTGCCCGCAGCCGACCGCGCAGTAGGGGCAGACCGAGCGGGCAACGCGGTCCGCCTCGACGGTCCGCGGCTGGAGAGCTTCCGACCGAGGCGATTGCGCCGCCTTGCCGAGGCCCAGAATGTCCCCCTGCTGAACCTGGCGGATGACCGGCCAGGATCCCAGCCACTTCGGGAGGTCCACGGCACCCTCCTTGTCGCCCGGCGCTGCGCGGATCAGGCTATACCCTCCCTTGGCCCAGCTAAAGCAGAGCGAGCGGTTTCAGACGGTCCACGGCCCTGGATGCGCTGCTGGTGGCGCTCAGTGGCTCGAGGAAGCCCTGGCCGGTGGCGATGCACGGTGGGACGGCCGGGCTCGTGCTGGCGTTGGCGGTCGACCTGCTACGGCAGGGGACCTGAGGTGCTTGACGACGTACTCGGCGTCCCTGCCGGCCCCGCCGACGAGCATGGAGGCGAAGGCGTACTGGAACGCCAGCCCGACGAAGTACAGCCCGGGTGAGGACGCCACCACGCCGCGGGTCTCCAGCGGCCAGCCGTCGTCGCCGGCCACCGGCGGGTCGATCCAGGAGAAGTCCTGCCGGAACCCGGTGCACCAGACGACGTTGGCGGCCTCGACCACCCGGCCGCCGTCGAGCACGGGGAGGCCGTCGCGCACCCCGACCGTCCGGGCCGGCGCCAGCTCGACCCCGGCCCGGGTGAGGTCGGCCCGCTTGACCCGGATCAGCGGGCCGCCATGCTGCCTGGCCTCGGGGCGCAGCTTGCGGCCGAGCGGCGTCCTGATGGTCAGCACGTGCTTGGCCAGGAGGAACAGGACCGGGAAGATCACCCGGGCCGGCCGGCCCTCGATGTCGAAGGGGACCTCGCCGTGGATCCGGCCGCTGAGCACGGTCGGGTGGCCGGCCGTGCCCGCCTCGTAGGCGATGTCCCCGCCCGAGTGCGAGGCGCCCACCACCAGCACCTGGCCGGGCTGGAGCTGGGCCGGGTTCTTGTAGGCGCTGGAGTGCAGCTGCACGATGCCGGGGTCGAGCCGCCCGGCGAAGTCGGGGACGTACGGGGTCCGGCCGAACGTGCCCGAGGCGACGACCACGTTGTCGCACCGGAACGACGGCCCGTCGGTGGTCACCAGGTAGCGGCCGTCCTCGCGAGCCACCCGGCTCACCCGGACCCCGGTCCGGACGGGGAGCTCGAAGGTCGAGGCGTAGGCCTCCAGGAAGTCGGCCATCTGGTCCTTGGTCGGATAGGTCCACGGCGGCGCCGGGAACCGCATCCCGGGAAGGGCCGCCACCCGCGCCGGGCTGTAGAGCCGCAACGAGTCCCAGTGGCAGCGCCAGTTGTCGCCCACCCGCTGGTAGGCGTCGAGGATCACGAACTCCCGACCTCGGCGGGCGAGGTGGTAACCGGTGGCCAGGCCGGCCTGGCCGGCCCCGATCACCACGGTCTCCACCCGCACCGGTCCCGGGTCGTTCCGGTGTGCGCCGAGCTGACTGGTCACGATGTCACCTCCCAGCGTGATGCGGCCGAGCGGCCTGCAACCAGGACGCTAGGCCGCCCAGGGAGCTCGTCGCGTCGGGAGAACCCCCCAATCCGAGACGGCGCCACGGAATGGGTAATCCTGTGTAGCGCAGGTACCAGACGAGCATCATCGCGGTGCTCAGCAGGTAGAAGGTGTGCAGGGCCCAGATGGGCCCGGCCGGCAGGTGGAACACGTAGACGGAGTGGACCACGTTGCCGAGGTTGCTCAGCAGGATGTTGCCGAGGCTGTAGGAGCTGAGGTCCTTGGTCCGGGCGGCCTTCACCAGCATCGGCAGCGTGCTGCAGGCGAAGATCGCGGTGGAGACAACGCCCGCGAGCAGGGGAATCGTCCTGTCCATGCTGGCCTCGCGATCCGGTAGCCGGGACCCTGTCCCGCATCACGCTAGGAGGCGGCACCCGCGGGCACATCGGCCAGAGCACGCAACTTCGGGTCTCGGCCATGTGGGCAGATCTGCCCACGACAGGGGGCGGGCGCTCAGACGAGGCCGTGCTGGTAGGCGTGGGCGGTGGCCGCGGCCCGCGACGAGACGCCGAGCTTGGTGAAGATGTTGCTGATGTGGCGGGCCACGGTCTTCTCGCTGAGGAACAGCTCGGCGGCGATCGCGCGGTTGGTCCTCCCGGTCGCGACCAGCCGGAGCACCTCCACCTCGCGCGCCGTCAGCCCGCCCCCGGGCCTGGCCCGGGCCGGGCCGGTCAGGGCCTCGACCCGGGCCAGGTCGGGACCGGCCGAGAGGCGCTCGAACACCTGCCGGGCCGCGTCCAGCTCCATGCGGGCCGCGTCCTCGTCGCCCAGGGCCCGGCAGGCCATGGCGAC
>DATABK010000202.1:0-2891 GCA_036259695.1 Actinomycetes bacterium
CCGTCCCGGCCGCGGCCACCGGCGTGCCGGCCATGGTCCTGTACCGGGCCCCGCTGGGGGTGCGCGGCTCGCTGCTCCCCACCGTCTGCAACGTCGTCCAGAACCTGGGCTGGGCCACCTTCGAGCTGTTCGTGATCGCCACCGCGGCCACCGCCATCTCCGAGCGGGTGCTCGGGGTGGGCGGCCGCCCCCTGTGGGTGCTGGCCTTTGGAGCCATCGCGACCGCCATGGCCGTGGCCGGGCCGCTGACCGTGCTGCGCCGCTGGCTCCAGCGGTTCGCCGTCTGGGCCGTGCTCGCCTCCACCGTCTACCTCAGCTGGTACGCCCTGACCCGCTTCGACCTCGGCGCCCTGGCCGGCCGGGCCGGGCAGGGCGGGCTCTCGTTCTGGGCCGGGGTCGACCTGGCCATCGCCCTGCCCATCTCCTGGGTGCCGCTGGTCGCCGACTACGCCCGCTTCGGCCGCACCGCCGCCGCCACCTTCTGGGGCACGGCCGTCGGCTACCTCCTGGCCCAGGTCTGGTTCTTCGCCCTCGGCATCCTGTTCCTGCTCTCCATCGGCCAGGGCGACGTGATCGCGGCCCTGCTCGCCGTCCCGGTGGGGCTGCTGGCCATGGCCGTGCTGGTGGTCGACGAGACCGACGAGGTGTTCGCCAACCTGTACTCGGCCGGGGTCAGCCTCAAGAACGCCGCCCCCGGCCTGCCCGGCCGCCGGGTCGCGGTCGCCCTCGGCGCGGTCGCCACCCTCCTGGCCATCCTGGTTGACGACCTGGCCCGCTACGAGAACTTCCTGTTCCTGCTCGGGGCGCTGTTCGTCCCCCTGTTCGGGGTCCTGGCCGCCGACTGGTACGTGCTCGCCCGCCGCCGCTACGACGTCGCCGCCATGTACCGGGCCGGCGGCCCCTACCGGGGCGTCCGCTGGCCGGCGGTTGCCGTCTGGCTGCTCGGGTTCCTGGTCTACAACTGGATCAACCCCGGCACCGTGACCGCCTGGGTATCGCTGGTCCGCTGGCTGTTCGACGGCCTCCTGGGGCTGCCCTTCCCGCTGTCGGACCGGCTGCCCTGGCTGGGCGCCTCCATTCCCGCCTTCGCGGTCGCCTTCCTGGCTATGCTGGCCGTCGGCCGGAGGGGTCCGGGGAACCCCAGGCACGTGCCCCGGTGAATCCCCGCTCCAGGAAGGAGGCAGTCGCGTGACCGTGACGTTCGCGGGGATGCCGGACGAGGGCCTGGCGTTCCTGGAGGACCTGGAGGAGCGCAACACCAAGGAGTTCTTCGACGCCCACAGGGCGGTGTTCAGGGAGCAGGTCCAGGCCCCCTTCGCCGCCCTGGTCGAGGCGGCCGCCGACCGGCTGCGTGCCCACGTCCCCGACCTGGGCACGCCCAAGGTCTTCCGGATCTACCGGGACCTGCGCTTCAGCAAGGACAAGACCCCGTACAAGACCTCGATGAGCGCCTCGCTGCCGTCCCGGCCTCTGGGCGAGGGCGACGGCCCCGGCATCCCCACCGGGTACTACGTCAACGTCGGCCCGGCCGGGCTGTACACCGCCTCCGGCCTCTACCACCCCGACCGGGCCGGCCTGCTGCGGGTCCGGGCGGCCATCGCCGAGGACCCCACCGGCCAGGAGCTGGAGGCGATCTTCGCCGAGGCCGCCACCAACCGCCTGGAGCCGTGGCTGGACCCGCTCCAGCGGATGCCCAGGCCGTGGCCGGCCGACCACCCCCGGGCCCACCTCCTCAAGGGCCGCTCCCTGGTCCTCAACCGCCAGCACGAGCGCGCCGGATGGCTCCGGACGCCCGAGCTGCTCGACCACCTGCTGGCCGACTGGCGGGCCATGATCCCCTTCAACCGCTGGCTGGAGCGGGTCCCCTAGGAGAGGCGGGGGCCGACGAAGACCAGCAGCACGGCCGGGTCGGGGCCGAGGTTCTTGAGGGCGTGCTTGGACCCGGCCGGGGCGAGCACGGCCTCGTACTGGGCGGCCTCGGCGGTGTCGTCGTCGACCCGGACCAGCACCCGCCCGGCCATCACCACCAGGACCTTGTCGGCGTCCTCGTGGACGTGCAGCAGCTGCTCCTGCCCCGGGTCGAGGCAGTAGAGGTCGGTCAGGGTGCGATCGGTCTCGAACACCCGGTGCTTGGCCATGCGCCGCTCGTCGAAGGCGATCAGCCCGGCCAGCCTGATGCGCTCCATTTGACTGCTAGCCTAGCCCCTTGCCGCTCCCTGCACCGACGGAGGTTGGAAGCTCCATGAAGGTCACCCTCGCCAAGGCCGACGCGGTCACCGCCAAGGCCGACCTGCTGGCCGTGCCGGTGTTCGCCGGGACCGAGCTCGGCCCCGGGGCCGAGGAGGCGGTGGCCGCCCTCGGGGCGCCGGTGGCGCCGCTGCTGGAGGCCCAGGGCTTCACCGGCAAGGCCGGCGAGGTGGCCGCCCTCCCGACCCTCGGGCGCCTGGAGGCGACCGTGCTGCTGCTGGTCGGGGTGGGGGAGCGGGCCGAGGTCGACGCCGAGGTGCTCCGCCGGGCCGCGGCCGCCGTCGTCCGCCAGGGCCGAGGGGCCGCCAAGGCCGTCACCACCCTGCCCCAGGCCCTGCCGGCCGACCCGGCCGCCGCCGTCCAGGCCGTGACCGAGGGGGCGCTGCTGGCCGCCTACCGGTTCGACAAGTACAAGCAGGCCAAGGGCAACGGGGCCGGGCCGCCCGGCGAGCTGGCCAGCCTGGCCCTGGTCCCCGGAGACCCGGGGTCGGGCACGCGCCGCGCGCTGACCGCCGCCCTGGCCAGCGGCCAGGTCCGGGCCGCGGCCACCAACCTGGCCCGGGACCTGTCCAACGAGCCGGCCAACGCCCTGCACCCGGCCGACCTGGCCGCCGCCGCTCGCCGGCTGCTGGCCGGCAAGGGCG
>DATABK010000203.1:0-4271 GCA_036259695.1 Actinomycetes bacterium
TCCCGTGTCACCCCGTCCCCACCGCCTCCTTCCTCCGCTCCTCCTTGTGCTCACGTTCACATTGGCCGCCTGCCAGTCCGGCTCGGCCGCCTCCCCCCCCGCCACCCCACCGGTGCGCGGCGTCACCACGGTCGACGCCAAGGACCTCAAGTTCCTGCCCCCGGCGATCGAGGTGAAGCCGGGCACGGAGGTCACCTGGCGCTTCGTCGACGGGTCGGTCCCCCACAACGTCAAAGGCGACGGGTTCGCCTCAGAGAACCAGACCAGGGGCACCTTCAGCCACCGCTTCGAGCAGCCCGGCGACTACCGCTACACCTGCGACCTGCACGCCGGCATGGACGGGCGCGTGGTGGTGACCGAGGAAGGCGTCAGCTGACCGAACCGCCGCCGCAACGTACCATTGGGCCATGACAGCCGACGCCACCCTCACCCCGGCGATCCAGGAGTATCTAGAGTCCCTCTACTGGCTCGGTGAGGCCGGGATCGAGCGGACGCCGACCAACCTGGCCAGGGCGATGCAGGTGTCGCCGCCCAGCGTCACCGGCATGGTCCGGCGCCTCGAGGGGGAGGGGCTGGTCGGCCGCGGCCCCGGCAAGCGGATCGTCCTCACCGACAAGGGCATGGACGTGGCCAAGCACGTTGTCAGCCGCCACCGGCTGGTCGAGGCCTTCCTGGTCAAGATCATGGGCGTGCCCTGGGACGAGGTCCACGAGGAGGCCGAGGCCTTCGAGATGGGCGTCACCCCGGCGCTGGAGGCCCGCATGCTCGAGATGATCGGCGAGGCCCGGACCTGCCCCCACGGCCACCCGATCGGCGACTACCCGCGCGAGCCCGGGGTCCCCCTGACCGCCGCCCCGACCGGGAGCGTGGTGCGGATCCTGCGGTTCGAGAACGAGGACCACGACCTGCTGCGCATGTTCCGCCGGGCCGGGGTGGAGCCCCGGACCAGCTACACCATCGTCGCCTTCGGCCAGGACCTGGCCAAGCTGGAGGGCCCGGAGGGGCCGTCCGAGCTGCCCCTGTACGCGGCCAGGACGATCTCGGTCGCGGTCGAGCGTCCGGGCGACGGCCTCCCGGCCGAGCAGGACCCCGAGAGCCTGGCCACCGCCTACCTCCTCGGCGACACCCACTGGAGCCGGTAGCCCCGACCCCGCCTCCGGCCGCCTAGACGCGCTGGCGGTTGCGGCGGGCCGCCAGCAGCCGGACCACCACGAAGGCGGCCACGGCGAGGAAGCCGACGGCCAGCACGGCGTTCTGGTAGGTCCCGGCGTAGTCCTCGATGACCTGCCGGTTCTCCCCCAGGACGTACCCGGCGACCACGAACACGCTGTTCCAGATGAGGCTGCCCAGGGTGGTGAAGAGCAGGAAGGTGGCCATCGGCATCCGCTCGATCCCGGCCGGGATCGAGACGAAGCTGCGGAACAGCGGGATCATCCGGCCGAAGAACACCGTCTTGCGGCCGTGCCGCCGGAACCACGCCTCGGTCCGGTCGATGTCGGACACCTTGATCAGGGGCACCCGGGCCGCGATGGCCCGCGTCCGCTCCCGCCCGATCAGGGCCCCGATCATGTAGAGCACCACCGCCCCGGCCACCGACCCGAACGTGGTCCAGGCGATCGCCGCGGCCAGGCTCATGTTCCCCTGACTGGCCGTGAACCCGGCCAGCGGCAGGATCACCTCACTGGGAATCGGCGGGAACAGGTTCTCCAGCGCCACCGCCAGCCCAGCCCCGGGCGCCCCCAGCGTCTCCATGATCCGGATCGCCCACCCGGAGATCCCCCCGGGCTCGCCGTCGGCCCCCAGCGGCAGCCCGCCCAGCAGTGTCAGCAATGAACGCATACGCCAACGCTACCCGAACTGCCGCCTCGCGCGAGCGGACGCCATCCCGTAGCCTGACAGGTCAGCGCCGGAGTGCTGGAATCGGCAGACAGCCGCGCCTTAAAAGCGTTGGGCCCACAGGGCATGAGGGTTCGAGCCCCTCCTCCGGCACCCCTGAACCGCTCACTAACCTGCACCTTCCCGTAGCGGCACAACCGCTGGTCCAGGACGGTACTTCTTCAGCCTTAACCGCTACCTGTTCCTCGCCACCCGGTAGCCAGCAACCGACACGGCGCCTGGGACTAGCTGCAGGCAGCTCTGGTGGCGGGAGCCTCGTTCTCTGACGGCTATGGGTGCTCCAAGCGACGTCGACCAGGGTGTTAGCGATCGCCCTCGATCGAGAAGAGGTTCCCGTCGGGATCCTTGAACCAGGCGACCTTGCCGCCGCCAGCGCGGGGTGAGATCCCCTTCTCGTCGGTCCCGTAATCGAAGCCGCTCTCGAGCACGCCTTCGTATTGCTCGAAGGTCACGCCGTTCGAGGTCAGCTCGTCCACCACCAGCTCGACGTCGTCGACGTACCAGGTCACCAGGGTCGCGGTCGACCGGCCGGCGTGGTCCGGAGACGGGTAGACAACGAGCGACTCGACACCGCCCGACGCATAGACCTTGCTTCCGTCAGCGTCGGTCCGTACCACCGGGAGACCGAGCTTCCCCTCGTAGAACTCCTCCGCCCGTGTCATGTCGGTGACCGCGATGAACGCGTTCAGTCTGTAGCTGCTCAAGCCCATTGGTCCTCCTCGACTCGGAGCTCGCACCATTCCCCAACTGGCGACCACAGGGCAGGCATCAGGCGGGGACCGCCATCTCATGTTCTGCGAAGTCCGGGGCAACCTAGCAAGACTCAGCGCGAGCGGCCTGGAACGGGCCGGCCAGCCCTCGTGGTGGGAGCCTCGTTCTCTCACCACGCCCAGGGTGGAGGGCTCTGGCCGGACGGTTCCTGGCATGCCCGACCCCAGCCGCAAGCCCTCCACCAACCAACCCGGCACCCGAGCCGAGGCCACTCGGCAACCTGATCCATGGCCGACTTCGTTGGCTCCACCGCTTGCGTCCGGCAGTCTCCTGGCATGCCACGCCTTCACCGTCCCCGGTTCCAAGGGCAGGGCAGACCGCCCGGCCAGGCACCAGGAAAGGGGCAGGACCATGACCGAGGGCAGCCATCAGCTTCGCCGGCAACCTCACCGACCAGCCTGAGGTCCGCTCCACCGAGGGTGGGATCGCCCGGGCCATGTTCCGGGTGGCCGTGTCGGGTCGGCGGGACCAGGAGCCGTCGTTCTGCACCGTGGTCGTGTGGCGCGACCAGGCCGAGCATGCCGCCGAGTCGCTGTCGAAGGGGAGCCGGGTCGTGGCCGTGGGTCGGCTCCAGCAGCGGAGCTGGACCGCTGAGGACGGCTCCGCTCGGTGGTCGAGGTCGTGGCCGAGGAGCTGGGGGCGAGCCTGCGGTGGGCAACGGCGACCACGACCAGGACGACGAGGAGCCAAGAGCAGGCGAGTACCGCGTAGGCCAGGACGTCGTAACGAGCGTCACCCTGCATCGTGGAAGCTCTGGCTCCAGGACTTGGCCCTCGACGACGAGCGCGGGGACTGTCGGGGCTATGGTCTAGCCTTGCTCTGCTTCCCCATGTCCGTCCGCAAGGACGTCGATGAGGAACCTCGTGGGCACCGCCAGCCTGGTTGGCCCGGAGTAGTCCCGAGTGGAGGCGGTCGCGATGGTTAGGTCAAATGCAACGATAAGCCGTATCTAGCCCTGCGCCAGGCGGCGTTCTACATCGACTCGTAGGGCGTGAAGAGTTCAGGAACCTCGCTGTCGGCCAACTTCGCTCGGAGCTCTGCACTCGGCTCACCGAGGAGCTCGCCGTGAACCACGGAGACCGTCGCGAGGACCGCCGCCGATACCTCGGCGAGGTTCGCCGCGTGCTCCATGGCCGCCTCGGAATCCCTGTACCGCTCGATGATGATGCACTCGGACTGATCGTCGTTGAAGTAGGTGTCGTATTGCAGCGTTCCGGAGTCCTTGGTCCGCACGATCTCCATCGCCTGAGCGGACAAGCGTTTGTACTCCTCGCGCTTGCCTTCCTTGAACTTGAATCGAGCGATACCCATGAGCTCAGTCACGGCTTCCCCTGACGTGTCGGCCTCTATCCCAGGAGCGGTACCCACCTCGATTTGCCGAAAACAACCGGGCCGTGGCGTGCAGTCACCCAGCGCGCTGGCATACCAGCGGCGTTGCGGCCAGGCGCTGCCGTCAGCGTGCAACGGCAGGCCCGCGCACAGCGCGGCCGGGCAGGATCGGGTAGCAGGTACTACCGTCTCGACAAGCGGTTGCAAATCACAAGCGGAAGGAGCCCCGTGCTGAGGCAGGTCGCGGAGGGTGTGCTGACCCACCAGAGCGAGTT